>UQVV01000007.1 GCA_900544635.1 uncultured Cloacibacillus sp.
AAACATTTCGTTGTAGCCTTCAAGGTTGCGCACGCGGATTTTCGCGAAGGTCGTGTAGCGGTTCTCCATCTCGCGTATGAGCCACGCGAGCGCCTGCACCGCCTTCTTCGGGTCGGTGACGGGCGGCGTCAGCAGATGCGGCAGCTTGTCGTAGACCGCCATCTCGACGCGCTTCGGGTCGACCAGTATCATGCGCAGCTCCTCGGGCGTGCGCTTCGAGCAGAGGCCGACTATGCAGGAGTTGACGAAGACGCTCTTTCCCGAGCCTGTCGTCCCCGCGACGAGCAGATGCGGAAGCTCCTCGAGGCCGACTATTATCGAATCGCCGTTGACGGCGACGCCGAAGGGCAGCGGCAGCGCGAGCTTCGTGTGCTGGAAGCCGTCATCCTCGATGACGGTGCGCAGCGGTATGCCGCGGCGCTTCGGGTTCGGTATCTCGATGCCGACGTAGGGCTTGCCGGGAATCGGCGCTTCAATGCGCAGGCTCGGCACGGCCATCGCGAGCGCGATGTCGTTGGCGAGCGCCGCGACCTTGCTGACCTTGATGCCCGGCGCAAGCTGTATGCGGAACTGTATGACCGTCGGGCCGACGAGAATTTCCGCGAGATGCGACTCTATCCCGAACTGTTCGAGCGCGCGCACGATTTTCTCTCCGAGCGGCGCGGCCTTCTCCTCGTCCATCTCGCCGTCGCGCGATTCGCTCGGGCCGAAAATTTCAATCGGCGGCGGGAAGATTCCCTGCTTCACGCGGCGCGAGCCGCCCTCTTCAAAATTGAAGTTCGGATCCTGTATCGTAGGATGCAGCGCCGGCTCTCCGGCCTTTTTCAGAGATTCGGGGTCGTTGTAGTCTATTCCCTCCTCGTCCTCCTCCGCTTCGGCGGCGGCGCCCGCCGCGCGTCCGCGCCGCAGGACGGGCGGCGCGTCGTATTTATCGCGCTCCGGCCTTTCTTCGTCGTAATCGAAATAATCCTTGTCGCCGTCGAACTCGGAGATGTTCGGCGCGTCGTTTTCATCCGGTTCGCCGTCGTATACCTCGTCGTACTCGACGTCCGCCTCTTCTTCATATTCTTCCGGTTCGCCGCCCTCTTTTGCGCGGCGGCCGAATTTCGGCAGGCTGAAGCTCGGGAGCGAAATGCTGGGCAGTTTTATAAAAGACAGCAGATGAATGTTGAAGGCCATAAGCGTCAGATATATCGTCAGAAGCCCCGCGAGGACGGTGCCGAGTATCCCCGTGGATTTGTATATCGCGGAGCTCATTCCGTAGCCGAACTTCCCCGCCGCAGCGAACGGCAGCGCAAGCTCGCGCTCCCCTCCCGTCAGCCTGTTGAGGCCGAGCGTCATGGAGAGGAAGATGAATATGAAGAACATTCCGCAGAGATGGCGCAGCCAGCCGTTCATCGGCGACGCGAGTATCAGCTTGACCTCCGTGTAAAGCAGGAAGAGCAGCGGGATTATCACGGCGCCGCCGATGTTTGATAGCAGCCAGTCCGCCGTCGCCGCGCCTGCGTCTCCGGTCCACGGCGTGTAGAGCGAGGCTATTACGTATAGCGTGACGAGCGCGGCGACGATGTTGAAGATTTTGAAGGCAGTGCGCAGCTCTCCGAAAATCTCCTTTATGTCGAATTTTCTCGCCTTCGCCTTTTCCTTGGGCGGGCTCTTTCTTCTGCGGCGCGATGGAGCCGCTTCTTGTTCTCTCATGCTTCGCTGCCTCCGACAGTGAGACCTTCTATGAGCATCGATGGCTGTCCGTCAGTGACGGGGACGCTCTGCCCCGATTTTCCGCACATTCCGGGGTCCATGACCAGGTTGTTCCCGAGCGCGGAGATGTTGCGCAGCGCCTCCGGGCCGTTGCCCGTCAGTATCGCGCCGCGCACCGGCGCGCCGAGCTTTCCTTTTTCGATGAGATATGCCTCGCTGACGTAGAAGACGAAATCTCCCGAGGTCGGGTCTACTTCCCCGCCGCCCATCTTCTTGACGAAGAGGCCGCGCTCCGTGCGCGCGAGCATGGTGTCGAGGTCGTCGCGTCCCGGCAGCAGGTATGTGTTGCTCATGCGCGGGACGGGGACGCAGCGGTAGGACTCGCGCCGCCCGTTGCCGGTGAGCGGAAGGCCGTAGAGCTGCGAAGAGAGCACGTCCGTGAGGTAATTTTTGAGCACGCCGTTCTCTATCAGCACCGTGCGCTGCGCGGGCGTGCCCTCGTCGTCGAAGCGGTAGTCGCCGTAGAGCCCTTCCGTAAGAGGGCCGTCTATCATCGTGACAGTCTCGTGGGCGACTTTCTCCCCTATTTTGCCGCGGTAGGTCGAGTAATCCTTCTCGACTATGTCGGCCTCGAGGCCGTGTCCGCAGGCCTCGTGGACTATCGTGCCGCCGGCCTCGCCCGCCATGAGCACGCGCATCTTCCCTGCGGGGCAGGGACGGGCCTCGAGCATCAGCAGAGCGCGGCGCAGCGCCGTGCGCGCGAGCTCGAGCGGCGACGCGCCGTTCCAGAAAAGCTCCTGCGGCAGCGTCATGCAGCGGCGCTCGGAGCCTGTCTGTACGACGCCGTCGCGCTCCGCTATCACCTGCGCCGCGAACGACGTGTAGTATCTTTCGTCCTCCGCGACTTCGCCGCCTGGCTTGACGACGAGTATCCTGCGCCGCGAGACCGTGTAGCGGTAGGACGACTGGCGGATATAGGGAGATTCCTTTTTTATCGTTTCGTCAATTTCGCGCAGGAACGACGCGTCGGGCTGCTTTGCGGGATTTTCGGCGCGCTCGACTGCGAAGCCGTCCGGCGCCGCGCCCGCGGGCGCTCCTACGCCCGCCATCTCGGCGCAGCGTCCGAAGGCAGAGGCTATCGCCGCCGCTCCGCCTCCGGGCGTGTGCGAGTAGAAGGTCTTGCCGTTCACGATGATGCGGCTGCCGGAGCCGTCCGCGGTCGACGAAGAAATCTCGTCGATCTTCCCGTCCTCGAAGTGGACGGAATGCCCCTCGCCGCTCTGTATGTAGACGTCGGCGTACTGCGCGCCGTTCTTCATCGCCTTCGCTATGTTCTCATGGAAAAAATCAAGGCTGCAATTCATTCTTCTAATTCTCCCGTCTCTTCGTCCTCAGTGTTTTCAGTTATCGGAATGCCCTCCGCCCTCAGCGACTCCATAAGGCTCAGCAGGTATTGCTCCTGTCCCGAGGGCGTGAAGACGGTTATCTTCCCCGCCTTCGCGTCGTCGGTCTGGAGGAAGCCGATGCCCTCGGCCGCGTCGATTATCCAGCTTATATAATATATGTCCTCGTGCGGGACGGTAAACTTCAGCGCTTTTATCTCGGGTTTCACCGCGTCATCCCCCGCTGCTTCGCAATGTGCTCGCCGTAGGTCCTGCTGAATATGTGCCTTCCCCTTCCGTCCGCGAAGAAGAAGAGATATTCCGTCTCCTGCGGCGCGAGCGCGCTCTTCCACGAGCTTTCGGAGGGCACGCATATCGGTCCCGGCGGCAGGCCGTCGTTCCGGTATGTGTTGTACGGCGAGTCGATTTCAAGGTCTTTGTATGTGAGCGCCGTCTTCTTTTCGCCGCGCTCGGCCCAGCAGTATATGACCGTCGCGCAGGACTGTAGGCGCATCTTTTTTTCTATCCTTTTGAGGAATATCCCGGCAAGTATCGGGCGCTCCTCCGCGACGCGGGCTTCGCCCTCGACCACGGAGGCGAGCACGCCGCGCATGAGCACGTCGTTCGCGGGCGTGTCTTCGGGGATCTCTTTACCGACTCTCTCGAACCAGAGCCGCGAGGCCGACGCTATAAAGCCGTCAGCGACGGCGGGGCCGGGCGCTACGAAATATGTCTCGGGCAGAAGGAACACCATCCGCGCGCGCACGTCCTCCGGCAGCCATTTGCGCACCGGCTCGCAGAAATTTTCGGCCTTCGCCATAGCGGAATAGAAATCCGCCGCGGTCACGCCCTCCGCCGCGAAGAGCGCCGCGAGCCTGTCGAAGCGCGAGCCTGGGATCAGCGCCGCGCGCTCGACGACGGGCTTCGCCTTTTCGAGCTGCTTCACGGCCCCGCGCGGCGTGGAGCGGCGCAGCGTATAAAGGCCGGGCTTTATCTTCCTGTCGAGCCCGGAGCGGGCCATCTCGCGCACTAGCGCGCCCGCGTCGTCCACGACGCCCGCCTCTTCGAGCAGGCGCGCCGCCGCTCCAGCCGAGGCTCCCGACGGTATGACGACCTCGAAGCTCCGGAAATATCCGTCCGGCAGCTCCGGATAGGCATACGGCATATAGAGGCAGACGAAGCAGTACGCCGAAACCGCGATTATGTAAACGATGATATCAGTAATCCTGTCCTTCAATGCACAGCCCTCCCGCGCGCCGTTCAAAGCGTTACTTATTATATATGATAATTGACAGTCTGTAAGCTAAAGCGCAGCGAACGCTTTGTAAACTTTGATTGTGCTTCCCTGTATTGACATTGACGGAGCTTTGGCGTATAAAAGTTAGCTAGTTAAGTCTTTGAGTACGGGAGGGCCGCCGGTGTCATACTTCGCATATTCTTCGTCGTCATGCAGTTCGTCGCGCCTCTCCTCGTGGAGCGGCATTTGTTCCGCGCGCCCGTCTCAAAGCGAACAGCATTGACGCGCCGTACACCGGCGCATGAAGCAGAAACGTTTTGAGACCGGAGGATTCTTTCGGTCTCTTTTTTATTTTATGAGGGAGGTTTTATCTTGAGAAAATATCTATTGACTCCCGGGCCCGTCGAGGTTCCGCCGCCGGTCCTCGCCGCGCAGGGCGCGCAGATGGAGAGCCACAGGTGCGCCGCTTTTTCGTCGCTCTTCATGGGAATATCGGAGAAGCTCGGGAAGCTGCTCGAAAGCTCCCAGCCCGTCGTCATACTCCCTTCTTCGGGGACGGGGGCGCTCGAGTGCGCCGCGGTCAACTTTCTCGGCGCGGGAGATAAATTCATCTCGCTCTCCTGCGGCGCATTCGGCAAAAGATTCCGCGAGATAGCGCTGCGCACCGGCGCGCAGGGAGTCTTCGGCGATTACGAGGAAGGGCGCGCCCCTACGCCAGAGGACGCGGCGGCGCTGCTGCGCGCGCACCCCGACGCCAAGGCGCTGCTCGTCACGCACAACGAGACCTCGACCGGCGTGACGGTCCCGGTGCGCGAAATCATCTCGGCTCTGCCGGAGGAGAACCGCCCGCTGATTTTAGTCGACGGAGTCAGTTCAGTCGGCGCGATGGAGTGCTTTCCCGAGAAATGGGGAGTAGACGTTCTATGCACCGCTTCGCAGAAGGGGCTGATGACGCCGCCTGGCCTCGGATTCGTATGGCTCTCGAAGCGCGCGCTCGCCGCGCTCGAAAAGCGCGATTGCCCGAGCTACTACTTCGACCTCAAGCTTCATCTAAAATATATGAAAAAAGATTCCTACGAAAACCCCTACACGCCGCCGGTGTCGCTCTACTACGCGCTCGACGCGGCGCTCGGCGTCATATTGAAGGACGGCGCGCGCGAATGGTTCGCGAAGCGCCGCCGCTGGGCGGACGGCTTCGCATCAGGCCTCGAGGCTATGGGCTTCGAGCTTCTCGTAAAGGACCCGGCGATTCGTTCCGCCGGCGTCACGGCTTTCTCCGCACCTGACGGCAAAAGCGAAGCCGTGCGCAAAATACTTTCGCGCATGGGGCTGACGACGGCGGGCGGACAGGGCGCGCTCAAAGGGAAGATAATACGCTCCGCGCACTACAGCGACTGGGGCGAGGCTGAGCTTGCGGAAATACTCGGCGCTTTCGGCGAAGCGCTGAAAGAGGCTGCGGAATAACGCCGCGGCGAATACAGGCGAAATCAACGAAGGATTGGACGGCTGAAACAAGATGGATAATAAATGGAAAGTCCTTGTAACGGAGAAGGTCGGAGAGGCCGGCCTCGACATATTCAGAAACGCGCCCGAGGTGGAGCTTGAAGTCGCCCTCGGCCTCACGGACGAGCAGATAATCGAAAAGCTCGCCGGCATCGACGCGATACTGACGCGCAGCGGCACGACGATGGACGAGAAAAAAATCGAGGCCGGAGACAGGCTCAAGGTCATAGGCCGCGCGGGAGTCGGCGTTGACAACATCGACCTCCCCGCCGCGAGCCGACGCGGGATAATAGTCATCAACGCGCCGAGCGGAAACACGCTCGCGGCGACGGAGCTGACGATGGCGAACATGCTCGCCGTCGTCCGCATGGTCCCGCAGGCCTGCGCCTCGCTCCACGCCGGAAAATGGAACAGGAACAAATTCACGGGCCGCCAGCTCAGCGGCAAAAAGCTGCTCGTCATCGGCCTCGGCAGGATAGGCAGCGAAGTTGCGAAGCGCGCGCGCGCATTCGGCATGGAGGTCGTCGCCTACGACCCGTACATCCCGCACACGAAGGCCGATTCGCTCCACGTCGAGCTGATGAGCGACCTCGAAGGGGCCGTCTCGCTCGCCGACATGGTGACGATACATACGCCGCTCACCGAAGAGACGGCGAACATGATAGACGAAAGCATGCTGCGCGTCTTCAAGCACGGAGCGTACCTCGTGAACTGCGCGCGCGGCGGCATCGTCGACGAGGCGGCGGTCGCGCAGGCGGTGCGTGACGGGCGGCTCGGCGGATTCGCGACAGACGTCTACAGCGCGGAGCCTCTCACGCCTGGGCACCCGTTCCTCGCCGAGGACATAGCGGACAGGATAGTGATAACGCCGCACATCGGCGCGAACACCGTCGAGGCGCAGTCCGAGGTCTCGCGCATAGCGGCGCAGAACATGCTCAGCGTGCTGCGCGGCGAGCCCTACAACCACGCGGTGAACCTGCCCTTCCTCGAGCAGGCGCTCAACAACGACCAGCGCATGTACCTCAGCCTCTCGCGCAAGATAGGCCTGCTCGCTGCGAAGCTCGCGCAGGTGCGCGGCTCCGCTCCGCACAAATGCCACGTTACGCTGCGCGGCCCGCTCTTCGACGACGAGGAAAAGCGCCTTGCGAACAAGCTGCGCCCCTACACCATCGCGGTGCTCAAGGGTATGCTCGAAATCAGCATCGGCACGCCTGTCAGCTACATGCTCGCGCCGCTGCTCGCGAAGGACAGGGACATCTCCATCGACGAGAGCTACGGAGAGCCGCGCACCTACAAGAACACGATAGAGGTCGAGCTCGAGACCGCGAAGGGCTCCGTCTCGCTGCTCGCGACGATAACGGAAGAGGGCCGCCAGAGGATAGTCCGCGTCAACGACTACTGGGTCGACTTCGTGCCGACCGGCAAGCTGCTCATCTTCCAGAACCACGACCGCCCCGGCGTCATAGGCAAGATAGGAAGCATCCTCGGCGAAGCTGGCGTCAACATTGCGAACTTCGCGCTCGGACGCAAGGAAGGCAGCGGCCTCGCGCTCGGCGCGCTCGAAATAGACGGCGAGACGGACGACAGCCTCAACGGCGAGCTCATCAAGAGCGGCGACATGGTCTGGGTCGCGACTGTAGACTTCACGAAGGCGGGATAAAAGAATGAGATTTTTCGTAATACGCCACGGCGAGACGGCGTGGAACGTCGAGGGACGCTTTCAGGGACAGAAGGACACGGCGCTGAACGAAAAGGGGCTCGCGCAGGCCGCGACGCTCGGAGAGCGGCTCGCCGGACACAGCTTCGAAGCGGTGCTCACAAGCCCGCTCGACCGCGCGAAGAAAACCGCCGAGCTCGCCGCCTCGAAGTGCGAGTTCGGAGAATTTACGGAAATTCCGGCCTTCACGGAAATCAACCACGGAGACTGGGAGGGCCGCCTCTCGACCGAAGTCGCGGAAGAATGGCCCGAGCTTCTCCGCCGCTGGCACACCGCGCCCGAGACGGTGAAGATGCCCGGCGAAGGCGGCGAGAGCCTCGAGGACATAGCGCGCAGGGCGGTTCCCGCGGTTGAAGCGGCGGCGAAAAAATACAAGGGCGACGTGCTCCTCGCCTCGCACGACGCGGTCATCAAGGTTCTGCTCTGCTACTGGCTCGACGCCCCGCTTTCGAGCTTTTTCAGATTCCAGGTGCCGAACTGCAGCATCACGATAGTCGAGATGAAGGAAGGCCGCGCGCCGAGAATGAGCCTCATGGGCGACGCCGCGCATCTCGGCGGAAACTTCGAAAGCCCCGAGCAAAAGGGCTTGTAGTATAATTGTTGAAAAATCTACGGCAATAGGCGAGTGATACGAAATGCTTGGAGCTCTCGTAGGCGATATAGTGGGCTCGGTCTTTGAGCGCGCCCCGCATAAAAGCAAAGAGTTCGACTTTATCTCCGAAAAAAGCCGCTTCACGGACGACTCCGTCCTGACGCTTGCGACGGCGGACGCGATACTGCACGGCTACGGCTACATGGAGGTTTTCAAATACTGGGGACGCTGCTATCCGAACGCCGGATACGGCGACAAATTCTTCAGATGGTGCCTCTCCGACGAGAAGGAACAGGGCGAAAGCTTCGGCAACGGCTCCGCGATGCGCGTCTCCCCCGTCGCGTGGGCCTTCGACACGCTCGACGAAGTCCTCGCCGAGGCTAAGAAAAGCGCCGAACCGAGTCACAACCACCCCGAGGGCATAAAGGGCGCGTCGGCCGTCGCCGCGGCGATATTCCTCGCGCGCACGGGAAAGTCCAAGGACGAGATAAAGGAATACGTCGAAAAGGAATTCGGCTACGACCTGAGCCGCACCGTAGGCAAGATAAGACGCGGCTATAAATTCGACGCCACATGCCCGGGCAGCGTGCCCGAGGCGCTCATAGCGTTCCTCGACTCCGACTCTTTTGAGGACGCGCTGCGCAACGCCGTCTCCCTCGGCGGAGACTCCGACACCCAGGCCTGCATCGCGGGCGCGGTGGCGGAAGCCTTCTACGGCCCGATATCCGAAAAATGGGTCTCTCTGCTCAACGTCCTGCTGCCGCAGGAGGCGATCAAGGTCGCCGAAGAATTCAACAAAAAATACCTCGGCTCGCGCTACAACTTCTTCTCCTGCGCCGTCGAGGGCAGCTCCGGAGAGCCGTGCAAAAACGGCGCGCCGCACAATCTGCTCAGGCTCGACCCGTCGGACTGCCGCTGGTGGGTGCGCTCTCCCGAGACGGACGAAGAGGTCTGGGCCTTCGCAGCCGGCTCCGGCAAAAAATCCGGCCCCGTCGTCTGCTTCTGCACAGGCACGTCCGTCATCTTCGACTACCTCTCCTTCAAAACCTTCGAGGACGCGTTCATCGCGCTGAACCGCAACGGCTTCGACCTCTACTTTGAAAACTACTCCGAGGGAGACATCAACGTCTACGACTACGGCCTCCGCCCGCCGCGCCGCCGCTTTGAGATAGAAGAGCATCCGCTCTTCTCGCAGGGCGACCAGTGGAGCTGAGGAAGCAATCTCTGCAAAATGATTAACAACGGCAAAAACTGGAGCGGCCCGCGGCGTCGGCGCCCTCCCGTTTTTACATTCGCGCGCGGAATATTCTTTCTTGATTATTTTTCCGATAGTTATACAATATAAGCTAGTGTGGCAACTCTAACTCTTAGGAGGAATTTGCGATGGAATTAAAGGGAAGCAAGACTGAGAAGAACCTGTGGGAAGCTTTTGCCGGCGAGTCTATGGCCCGCAACAAGTACACCTATTTCGCGTCGGCTGCGAAGAAGGCCGGATATGAGCAGATCGCGGCCATCTTCCAGGAGACCGCCGACAACGAGAAAGAGCATGCGAAGCTTCACTTCAAGGCCCTTTCCGGCATAGGCGACACGCTCGCCAACCTCCTCGCGGCCGCCGCCGGCGAGCATGAGGAGTGGACGGAGATGTATCCGCGCATGGCGAAGGAGGCCCGCGAAGAGGGCTTCAACGACCTCGCCGTTATGTTCGAGGGCATCGCGAAGGTAGAGGCCGAGCACGAGAAGCGCTATCGCGAGCTCGCGAAGAACGTAGAGGACGGCACCGTATTCGCAAAGGGCGGCAAGCTCTTCTGGAAGTGCCGCAACTGCGGCGCGGTCTTCGAGCTCGACAAGGCCCCCGAGAAGTGCCCCGTCTGCCAGCACCCGCAGGCCTACTTCGAGATCCAGGCGAAGAACTGGTAAACCGACGGTTTTACGTTACTTCAGCTGAAAACGCAGACGCCGCCTCCCTTGCGGAAGCGGCGTCTTTCGTCTATAAATCTCCGAGATTTCTAAAATTTCCTCAGCTTTTCTATTTTAGGAAGATAAACGCAGAGGTGCAGCGCCGCGGCGGCGTTCACCGCGAAGACGGCGAGGAGCGCCGCCCTGTATCCGTCCGGCGAAAAATGGCCGCCCGCGACTGGATAGAAATTCAGTATGACGCCGACGAGCCACTGCATCAGGAACGACGCCGCGAAGATTATGAAATTGAGCAGAGAGAAGACGCGTCCGGTCTCCTCCACGGCGAATAGGCGTCCTATTATCGGAAACGAGATCATCGACATCGTGGAAAGGAACATAACGGGACACCAAAGCGGCGCGGCCTTTCCGCCGAAAAGCACAAGCCCCCCCATGAGCGCGGAGAACAGCACGCCGGTGCAGGCGTAGAGCCGTTCCCACGTCATCCATTTCCAGCGCAAGCAGAAATCCGCGGTTACGCCGTTGAGCAGATAGCCCGCCGCTATTCCCGCGGAGCTGAGCAGCATCATGAGCCCCGCGCTGCGCTCGTCGAGCGCCGCCGCGTCGCGCATCCACGGCCCAATCCAGAGATAAGCGAAGGAATATAAGACCGCCTCGGTCGCCGTGACGACTGGCGCGACGTACCAGAGCCTTTTGTCCCACGCGAAGCGCAGCATCCCGCAGGCGGAGCTCAGCAGCGTCTCTCCGCACTTGTCAGCCCCGCAGTCCTCGCGCGGCGCGCAGAACAGCAGCATAGCTATAGATAGCGCCACTGCTCCTCCGCTTGCGAACATTATCTGCCGCCACGTAAAATATTCGAGCGCCAGCGTCACGGGATGCGTCGCCGCCATAAAGCCGACGCCGCCGACGAAGCTCTGGATGCTGAAGGCAAGCGGCAGTCGCCTCTTGGGCAGCCAGTGGGTGAACGATTTGAAGGACGAAAGCAGTGCTCCAGCAAAGCCGGCTCCGATGAGCGCGCGCGCCGCGAGCAGCGCAGCGTAGCTCTCCGCCGCGGCGAAGAGCAGCGTTCCTGCGCAGGCCAGCAGAAGCATGGCGACGAGCGTGTTTCTCCCGCCGTACCTGTCGAGCATGACGCCGAGCGGGAACTGCGCGAGGCCGAAGGCCGCGAGGTTCACCGAGATGAATCCGCCGAGCTGCGCCGGTGAGAGGCCGAAGTCTGCCGTGATATGCGGCGCTATCATCGACGTGATGCTGCCGATGAAGGTGCTGGCGAAAAAGGCGAACCCGAACGGAATCAGCAGCCGCAGAAAGAGCGGCGAAAATAGAGTGCTTTCGTTTGCTTCTATGCTCTTCTCCATAAAATCGCGTTCCTGTCAGAAAATAATAGCGGCGCTCATGCTCCGCGCTGGCGCGGAAATTATAGCATTTTTCACAGCGCCGGGAAAAATTCCGCAATTTCAGCGCGCCGCGCCGAAATCACGGGAAAATCACAGAACCGGGGAAATCTCCATTGTGTCTCATAATATTGATAATATTATGCCAACACCGCGGCTTTTGCGTTTGCCCGCTTGCTAGAGCTCTATGGCCTCAAGGTCGTCCGGGACGTAAAGATTGCCGTGATAGTACAGGCGTCCCTCCGCGGTGTAGAGCTCTTTGCGGTTTTTGATGTTTTTGTCCTCGGTGTGGTAAAGCAGGAGGTTTTTCACGCCGAGCCGCTCCGCGAGCTCGCAGGCGTCCTTTACCGTCGAGTGGTGTTTTTCGTATGGCTTGAACGTTCCGGCCTGCGAATGGAGGCAGAATGCTTCGTGCAGCAGCCACTTGCTTCCCTCGGCGTACCGGCGCTCGCATTCGTTGTAGGGCTCGTCGCCGCAGCAGGTAAGCTTTTCGCCGCCGCCCAAGTCCATGCAGAAGCCGTACTGCTTCGCCTTCGTCGAAAGTATGTCGAAGAAGGCGAACTTCCTGCCTATTATCTCGCGCTCTTCTCCGTCGCCTACCGTTATCAGGTGCAGCCGCTTTCCTATGAAGGCGGACTCCTTCGCGCCGAGCAGCTTGCGCGCCATGTCGTCTATAAGGGCTATGACCTCGTCGTGCGCGTAGATGCGCGCCTCGCCGTCGTATGTGCCGCGGCTCATGTTCTGGCATATCATGCGCGCCATCCAGATTATTCCGAGCAGGTGGTCGATGTGCTTGTGCGTCACGAATATGTCGCGTATATCCTTCCAGTCTGTTCCGGCCTGCTTCAGCCGGCGCAACACCGTGTTTCCGCCGCCGCCGTCGACGAGCAGATGTCTCCCCTCTTCGCTCAGCACGAAGCAGGTGTTGTAGCATTCGGTCACTGTCGCGTTGCCGGTTCCGAGCATCGTTATTTTCATTTCTGTATCTTGCCGCCTTTTCGTTGATTTCACGCCTCGGGCGCGGCGCGCCCTCCGACGGGACAATGATATCACCGCGGGCGCAGGACGCAAGAAAGCCGCGGCTTCTTTGCGATGCCGCGGCTTTCTGTTGTGTCATATAATTTTTGTAACGTTATTTGCTTTTCGCGACGAGGTCGGTGAGGTAGGCGTCGTCCGCGATGTACGGGAGCGTGATGTGTCCGTCGCTGCGCTTCGCGTTGAAGGTCTCGACCGTCTCGATGGCGTGCTCGTTGCGGGCCCAGGCGCGTCTCGCGACTCCGCTGATGACGTCCCAGCTCATGGACTCGAGGATTATTCTGTCCACTCTTTCGCTTCCGTCGAGGACGAGTCCGAAGCCGCCGTTGATGGATTTGCCGGTGCCAACGCCGCCGCCGTTGTGGAGCGCGACGAGGCTCATGCCGCGGGCGCAGTTTCCGGCGAAGGTGTGGATCGCCATTTCGGCCATGACGTTGCTGCCGTCGTAGATGTTCGAGGTCTCGCGGTAGGGCGAGTCGGTGCCGGATACGTCGTGGTGGTCGCGTCCGAGCATGACGGGTCCGATTTCTCCGTTGCGGACCATTTCGTTGAAGCGGAGGGCTATCTTCATGCGGCCCTCTTCATCCTGATAGAGGATGCGGCACTGCGTACCGACGACGAGCTTGTTCTTCTCCGCGTCGCGGATCCAGACCCAGTTGTCGTGGTCCTGGAAGCGGCGGTTTTCGTCGATGCACTCCATCGCGGCGTGGTCGGTCTTGATGAGGTCCTCGGGGTTGCGCGAGAGGCAGCACCAGCGGAACGGTCCGTAGCCGTAGTCGAAGAGGAGCGGTCCCATGATGTCTTCGACGTAGGAGGGGAAGATGAAGCCTTCGAAGGTGTTTTCGCCGTTCTTGGCGATTTCCTTCACGCCGGAATCAAATACCGCGCGCATGAAGGCGTTGCCGTAGTCGAAGAAGTAGGCTCCCTTCGCGACGAGGGCCTTGATGAGCTCGAAGTGCTTCTTGAGGGTCTTGTCGACGAGGCGGACGAATTCGTCGTGGTCCTCGGCGAGGAGGCGCGTTCTCTCTTCGAAGCTGATTCCCTGCGGGCAGTAGCCTCCGTCGTAGACGGCGTGGCAGGAGGTCTGGTCGGAGAGGAGCTCGACGTTCTTATCGTTGTCGAGCGCGTACTGGAGAAGGTCGACGATGTTGCCTTCGTAGGCTATCGAGAGCGGCTTGCCCTCGGCCATCGCTTCCTCGGCCCACGCGAAAGCTTCGGCGAGGTCCTTCGTCCTCTTGCTGACCCAGCCCTGGTTGTAGCGCGTGTCGATGCGCGACGGGTCGACTTCGGCGATTATCGCGGCGGCGCCGGCTATCTCGGCGGCCTTCGGCTGAGCTCCGCTCATTCCGCCGAGTCCTGACGAAATGAAGAGGTGTCCCGCAAGCCCCTTGCCCTCGGCGAGGTGGAACTTCTTGCGGCCCGCGTTGAGCAGCGTGTTGTAGGTTCCGTGTACGATTCCCTGCGGCCCGATGTACATCCAGCCGCCGGCGGTCATCTGTCCGTAGTTCGCTACGCCGAGCGCGGTCGCGCGGCGGAAGTTCTCGGGGTCGTCGAAGAGCCCGACCATGAGGCCGTTCGTGAGGATGACGCGCGGCGCGGAGGGATGCGAGCGGAAGAGTCCGAGCGGATGGCCCGACTGCACTACGAGCGTCTGGTCCTGCGTGACGATTTCAAGATATTTTTTGATGAGGAGGTACTGCATCCAGTTCTGGCAGACCTGCCCGGTCTCTCCGTAGGTGACGAGCTCGTAAGGATAGAGCGCCACGTCGAAGTCAAGGTTGTTGTCGATCATTACCTGGAGGGCTTTGCCTTCGATGCACTTGCCCTTATATTCGTCGATGGGTTTGCCGTAGAGCTTTCCTTTCGGACGGAAGCGGTAGCCGTAGATGCGTCCATGCTCCTGGTATTCCTTGAGGAACTCGGGGGCGAGCTCTTTGTGGTACTTCTCGGGGATGTAGCGCAGCGCGTTCTTGAGCGCGAGGACGACTTCTTTGTCGTTGAGGACCTGTCCCCTGTTGGGAGCCCTTCTTATTCCGGGCTCAAATTCCGGCATCTCCGGAAGTCCGTCCGGAAATTCCAGCCTGAGTTCAAGCGCTTTTCCTGCCGCGTCATGCATAGTTCATTACTCCTCCCATAGATATATCAAAATATATGAGGCTTGCCGCCTTTATCATAATCTTCGCATATAATATAGCGCGCTTTTATAAAATAAACGTAAAAAGACCTATCCGGCGCTTTTTACGCCCCGCGCCGCTTTTATATTTTCCTTCTTGACTTAGCGGAGTTTCATACTATACTAATTGTAGCGCAAAATTTTAGGATCTAAAAGTTTTAAAGTGCGAAAGAGGTATTTTCCGGCTGCACTCTAAGATAAGACTGAAATATATTATAGCATAACAGGGCGACATGTCATAAAAATCAATCTAAGGAGGAAATTTTATGTCGACACTCTATTTGGACGGTAAGTCACTCACTCTTCAGGACGTCGTGAACGTCGCGCGCAAGGGCTGGAAGGTTGAAATCTCCCCCGAAGCGAAGGAACAGATAAAGGAATGCGCCAAGGCGGTCCTCGCGTGGGCCGACGAAGGCCGCGTCGTCTACGGCGTAACGACGGGCTTCGGCGACCTCGCCTCCGTCGTCATCCCGCGCGACAAATGCCGCCAGCTTCAGGAGAACCTTCTTCTGAGCCACTCCTGCGGCTTCGGCGAGCCCTATCCCGAGGACGTAGTCCGCGCGATAATGCTGCTCCGCATCAACACGCTCTCCCGCGGCTACTCCGGCATCAGCCTCGAGACGCTCCAGCAGATGGTCGACTACCTCAACCTCGGCATCCATCCCGTCGTCCCGACCCAGGGCTCCGTCGGCGCGAGCGGCGACCTCTGCCCGCTTTCGCACGTCGCGATATCGCTCATCGGCCACGGCAACGTCGTCTATCAGGGCAAGGTGATGCCGACCTCCGAAGCGCTCGTCAAGGCCGGAATGAAGCCCGTCGAGCTCCAGCCGAAGGAAGGGCTCGCGCTTAACAACGGAACGACCGTTATGAACGCAGTTGCTGCCCTCTGCATCGTCGACGCGCTCACAATGCAGAAGAATGCCGATATCGCCGCTTCGATGTCCGCCGAGGCGCTCCACGCCGTTCCCTACGCCTTCGACAAAAGAACCCACGACCTCCGTCCGCAGGTCGGCCAGGGAATCGTAGCCGAAAATATGCGCCGCCTGCTCGAAGGCAGCGAAATCGTCGAGGCCTACAAGAAAGACCGCGTCCAGGACGCCTACTCGCTGCGCTGCCTGCCGCAGGTCCACGGCGCGAGCCGCGACGCCATCGCCTACGTCAAGGAAAAGATAGAAATTGAAATCAACTCCGTCACCGACAACCCGATCATCTTCCACAAAGACGGCGACGCGGTCAGCGGCGGAAACTTCCACGGCCAGCCGATGGCTATGGCGATGGACTTCTTCGGCATCGCCGCGGCGGAGTTCGCGAACATCGCCGAGCGCCGCATCGCGCGCATGGTCGACCACAAGCTCTCCGACCTGCCTCCGTTCCTCGTTTCCGACAGCGGCGTCAACAGCGGCTTCATGATTCCGCAGTACACCGCGGCGGCGCTCGTCTCCGAGAACAAGGTCCTCGCGCATCCCTCTGTCGTCGACTCGATACCGACCTCCGCGAACCAGGAAGACCACGTCTCGATGGGCGGATACAGCGCGCGCAAGGCCCGCCAGATACTCAACAACACGAACCGCGTCATCGCGATAGAGATGGTCAACGCGGCGCAGGGCATGGACTTCCGCGCTCCTCTGAAGCCAGGCAAAGGCTCCGGCGCGGCCTACGCGGAATTCCGCAAGCACATCCCCTTCTATGAGAAGGACCAGTTCATGCAGCCGCTCCTTCTGAAGTCGCTCGAGCTCGTCGAGAACGGCACGATGGTCGAAGCGGTCGAAAAGGAGATAGGCGAACTCAAGTAAGGGCGCGCCCTAAAACGAAATAAGACGCACGATAAATGTAAAAAGCGGCACCATCGCTTTTTACATTTATTTTATAAAAAGACTATACTATAGGGACGATATTTTATAAAAACCGCGAAAGGCGTGATCGCAAAAATGGCAGTGCAGCTGATCGAATGCGTACCTAATTTCAGCGAAGGGCGCAGACAGGACGTCATAGACGAAATTGTGAACTGCTTCAAAGGCAAACGCGGCGTGTATCTCCTCGACCACCGCGCCGACGAAGACCACAACCGCTTGGTCATAAGCCTCGTCGGAGCGCCGGCTCCAATTCAGGAGGCCCTTCTCGAAGCCGCAAAGGTCGCGCTCAAGCACATAGACATGAACGCGCACCAGGGCGGCCACCCGCGCATCGGCGCCGTCGACGTCGTTCCGTTCACGCCGATAAAGGGCATCACGATGGAAGAGTGCATAGAGCTCGCGCACAGCTTCGGCGAGCGCTATTACAAAGAGACGGGCATCCCCGTCTACTTCTACGAGGACGCGGCGCTGCGTCCAGAGCGGAAGCGCCTCGAGGTCATCCGCAAGGGGCAGTACGAGGTGCTCAAGGACGAGGCGAAGACGAACCCCGACCGCAGGCCGGACATCGGCGAGGCCTGCCTCCACCCCACCGCAGGAGCCACCGTCATCGGCGCGCGCAAGTTCCTCGTCGCCTTCAACGTGAACCTCGACACGCCCGACGTAAATATAGCGAAGAAGATAGCGGCGGCGGTCCGCGCGTCGTCCGGCGGCTTCTGCCACGTCAAGGGCATCGGCCTCGCGCTCGAGGAGCGCGGCATCACGCAGGTCAGCATGAACCTCGTCGACTACGAGAAGAACTCGCTCTACCGCGTGCTCGAAACGATACGCATGGAGGCGAAGCGCTGGGGCGTCGGCGTCGTCGAGACCGAGGTCTACGGCATGATACCGGTCAACGCGATTCTTGAAAGCGCCGCGTACTATCTCCAGATAGCGGGCTTCGACCCCGAGCAGGTGCTCGAGCTCCGTCTGCTTGAACTTATGGGAAAGGATGCTGAATAATGGGTACTAAAAAACTTTACCGCAACATGCGCCTCTTCACCCCCGTCGACGGCGGACATCCGCTCGCGGGCAAAGAGCAGGCCAACGTCAAGGAAATCAAAAAAGCCGCGATGCTCGTCAGCGGCGGAATCATCGAGAAAATAGGCGAAGAGGAAGAAATCCTCAAAAACGTCTGCCCCTGCGAGATAGCGATAGAAAAGGACTTCGGCGGGGCCTGCGTCATCCCCGGCTTCGTCGACCCGCACACGCACATGTGCTTCGCGAAGCGCCGCGAGGACGAGTTCGGGATGCGCCTTGCGGGACTTCCCTACCTTGAGATACTCGCGCGCGGCGGCGGCATACTCTCCTCGGTCAACGCCGTAAAGGCCGCGACGGAGGAGCAGCTTTTCGAGACGACGAAAAAGCTCGCGCTCGCCGCTCTCGCGAAGGGAACGACCACCGTCGAGATAAAGAGCGGCTACGGCCTCGAGCTCGGCCTCGAGCTGAAAATGCTCGAGGTTATAGGCCGCGTCGGACGCGAAACGCCGCTCGACGTAGTGCCGACCTTCATGGGCGCGCACGCCGTGCCGCAGGAATACAAGGGCCGCGCCGACGAGTTCGTCGACGAAGTGCTCGTCAAGCAGATGCTGCCGAAGGTCAAGGAACAGGGCATAGCGGAGTTCTGCGACGTATTCTGCGAGGAGGGCGTGTTCTCCGTAGACCAGAGCCGCAGGCTGCTCAAGGCCGCGAAGGAGATGGGCTTCGACACGAAGATACACGCCGACGAAGTCAACGACCTCGGCGGCGCGGGGCTCGCTGCAGAGCTCGCGACGCGCTCCGCGGAGCACCTTCTCGCCGCGTCGGAGGAAAACCTCCGCGCGATGGGGCGCGCCGGCTCGATAGCTGTTCTGCTCCCCGCGACGGCCTACAGCCTTAAGAAGCCCTACGCGCCCGGCCGCGCAATGGTCGACTGGGGCGTGCCGGTCGCGATGGCGACGGACTGCAACCCCGGCTCCTGCTTCTGCGAGTCGATGCCGTTCATCTTCGGCCTCGGCGTAATGTGCATGGATCTCTCCGTCGAAGAGGCGCTCACAGCATCGACGCTGAACGCCGCATACGCCGTGAACCGCGCGAAGAGGCTCGGCAGCCTCGAAGAGGGCAAGCAGGCGGACT
This sequence comes from uncultured Cloacibacillus sp., assembly GCA_900544635.1. Taxonomy (GTDB): domain Bacteria; phylum Synergistota; class Synergistia; order Synergistales; family Synergistaceae; genus Caccocola; species Caccocola faecigallinarum. Next base: position 18,650 of record UQVV01000007.1, read on the forward strand.
TCCTCGTCCTCGACGGCGAAAGCCCGACGACGCTCGCCTACCACGCCGGCGCGACCTCGATCGAAGAGGTCTACAAGCTCGGCGAACACGTGGCGTAAAATTCGGACAAAAAATAAAAAGCACGAAACAGCGAAGGCGGCCCGCGAAAGGCCGCCTTTTTCGTATCCTTATGCCGGATTCGCCGCTGTCATAAACTTTTCAGTGAGGCGCGCTCGTATTGCCTGTAGACGTAGAACGACAGCGCGACGGTCAGGATGTCTGCGGCCGTCTGAGACCAGACGATGCCGTACATTCCGAAGATGCCGTTCAGTATGAAGAGCATCGGGATATTGAGCACAAGCCAGCGCGAAACGCCGAGGAAGAACGACTTGTCTCCTCTGCCGAAGGCCTGGAAGAGAAAGACTGTGAAGAAGCTCATGAACATGAGCGGCGTCGCGAGCACCCTTATGCGCAGGAAGTCCGTGCCGAGCTCGACCGTCCCCGCCTCCGTTATAAAGGCCCTCATGATGTACGGAGCCGACAGCTCGTACATCGCGATGCTGAGCGCCGAGGTTATGAGGCCGACCTTCAGCGCGCAGAGCATGACGGCCTTCATGCGCTTGTGGTCGCCGGAGGAATAGTTGTAGGCGACGAGCGGCATCATGCCCTGGCAGAGTCCGACGCCGAAGTTGAGCGGCAGGCGTTCGGCCTTCAGCACTATGCCGACAGCTGCGAGCGCGATGTTGCCGTACTCCACCATGAGCCTGTCGATGACGACGTAGTCAAGGTCGAAAAGAAAGGTAGTCAGCGCCGCGGGAACGCCCACGCCGAAGGTCGAGCGTATGCTGCGCGGCGACGGCATTCCGCCCCTGAGGCTGAAGGTGACGACTGAATCCTTCCCCATTCTGAATATAACGAAGGCGAAGTAGAAGCAGGCGATGAAGTTCGATATGCAGGTCGCGATGCCTGCGCCGAGGACCTCGCAGCCGCGCGGCATCAGGACGAACATAAAAAGCGGGTCGAGCGCGATGTTTATCAGCCCGCCGAAGGTTATGCCGAAGCCCGCCTCTTTCGACGCCCCGGCGCTGCGCAGAAGGTTGGAGAGCACGTTCGACAAGACGGTCGGGACGCCGCCGAAGACGATAACGCAGTAGGAATACTGCTTCGCGTAGAGCATCGTATGCTCGTCCGCGCCGAGCAGGTAAAGTATCGGCTCCATGAAGGCGGCCATGACGAGCGAGAAAAGCGCAGCCGCGATTATCGCGGCGTAGACGCTGAACGCGCCCACCCGCCGCGCCTCGTCCTCCCGCTTCTCCCCGAGCAGGCGCGATATGAGCGTGCCGCTGCCGACGCTCGTCAGGTTCGCGAGCGAGAGCGATATGTTGAATACCGGCAGGATGAGCGAAAGCGCCGCCACCATGTGCGGGTCGTTCGTCTTGCCGACGTAGAAGGTGTCCGCGAAGTTGTAAATGAGGACGATAAGCTGGCTGATTATCGTCGGGAGGGCCATTATTTTCAGAGCCTGCAGGACAGGCAGCGATTCAAAAACGGCCGTAGTTTCGGCGCTGCGCTTCATAAGATCAAGACCTTTTCTTGTTTCATAGCCGCGGCTCGCGCGTCGAACCGCAGCCGAAATATTTTAGCTCGCGCCGCCGCGCATAGCAACGGATA
>UQVV01000008.1 GCA_900544635.1 uncultured Cloacibacillus sp.
GATAATTTTCTCGATGTCGGCTGCGGAGAGCCAGAGCGTCTCCGTGTTGTCGCAGGGGTGGACGCCGAGGCGCGGGCGTCCGCGCAGGTCTTCGTCCATGAGGACTTCGACGCCTTCGGCGCAGTCGTTGAGCACGCCGAGCGGCGTGACGGCGCCTTTGATGAGCCCCAGGTGGGCCATGAGGCGGTCCTCCGACGCGAAGCTGAGGCGGCTGCTGCCTATCTGCGCGCGTATCGCCTTGAGGTCGGCGCTCTTCGCTTCGTCGAGGACGACGAGGAAGTGGCGCTTGCCTCTGTCATCGCGGAGGAAGAGGTTTTTGCATACGTCTTCGATTTTCATTCCTTCTATAAGCTTCATCTCGTCTATCGTGTAGACCGGGCCGTGCTCCATTACCTCGAACTTTATCCCCATCTCGGTCAGCTTCGCGCGGACTTCTTCTTTCGTGAGCGGCATTGCGTTCCCTCCTGCTTGTTATGCGAAATTATTCAGCATTATAGCCGTATTTTTCTATTTTTCGCTGGACATTCATGATTCTTTAGTCAAAAATATAATAAAAAATTTTGCGCGAGGGGTGCTGTTTTTGGACATAAACGACCTTTTCCGGGAAATGATGAACAGAGGGCGGCGCGAGTGGACCGACGGCCGCGGCGACAACGGCGAGGGCTGGGACGACGGCGAGCGCCGTCCGCCGAACATCCGGCTGCCGAAGGTGAAGAAGATATGGTTCGCGCTCGGCGGGCTCTTCATCCTCTTCACGATGATTCTGCCGTGGTTCGCGAACTTTATGACGGACCTCTACTGGTTCGAGGCCAACGGCTACGACGCGGTCTTCTGGCGGCGCATCGTAGCGCAGTGGGAGCTTTTCGCCGCGGCGCTCGTTCCGGGCTTTGCGGTCTACGCGGTCAACTGGCGCGTCGCGTGGAAGCGCGGCTCGGCGTTTCTCGGCGGCGCGGCGGAGGACCCGCAGTTCCGCAAGATGGGGAAGCTTGTCTTCGTCGTCGCTTTCGTCGTCGCCGTTGTGAACGCGCTGACGGCGATGGGTATGTGGGACGAATTCCTGAAATTCCGCAACCCCGTGCCCTTCGGCGAAACGGACCCGCTCTTCGGCATCGACATAGGCTTCTACGTCTTCACGCTGCCTTTCGTCAAATTTGTGCAGGCGTGGGGGCAGGGCGTGCTGATGCTCGCGCTCGTCGGCTCGTGCGCCGTCTACTTCATGACGCGCGTCATCTCCATCCAGAACGGGCGGCCCTACGCGGCTCCCGCGGCGCGGCTGCATCTGACGCTGCTCGGCGCGCTGATTCTCGCCTTCTGGGGCGCGGGCTACTGGCTTAACCGCTACGAGCTGCTCTTCTCGCCGACCGGCGTCGTCTGGGGCGCGGGCTACACCGACGCGAGCATCGTGCTGCCGGCGCTCTCGATTCTCGCCTTCGCGATGTTCGCGGCGGCCGTGCTGCTCTGCGTCAACTTTTTCAAGCCCATGTGGAAGCTCTCCGCCGTCATCGTCGGCGCGCTCATCGTCGTCGGCTGGGCGGCGCGCACCGTCGTTCCCGGCGTCGTGCAGCAGTACATAGTCAAGCCGAACGAGTACGAACGCGAGAAGACCTACCTCGGCTACCACCTCGACTACACGCGCCGCGGCTTCGGCCTCAACGACGTGAAGTCCGTATCCTTCTCGCCCGAGAGCGAAGTGACGCCGCAGGAGCTCGCGGCGGACGAGGACACCGTGCGCAACATACGCATGTGGGACTACTCGCCGCTGCTGCGCACCTACCGCCAGCTCCAGGCGATACGCACCTACTATAATTTCAGCGACGTCTACGTAGACCGCTACGACATCGACGGAGCGAGCCGGCAGATAATGCTCGGCGTGCGCGGCCTCGACCTCTCGCATCTGCAGAACCCGACGTGGGTCAACACTCATCTTGAATTCACGCACGGCTACGGCGTCGTCATGAATCCCGTCAACGAGATTGCCTCGGGCGGCCTGCCGCACTTCTTCATGAAGGACATCCCCGTGAAGTCGGAGATTGGCATCGAGCTGACGCGGCCGGAGATTTATTTCAGCCCGTCTACCGCGCCGGCCTCGTACGTCCTCGTCAAGACGAACGTCAAGGAGTTCGACTACCCGATGGGCGACTCGAACGTCCGCTCCGTCTACGCGGAGGACGGCGGCGTCTCGATAGGCTCGATGTGGCGCAGGCTGCTCTTCACGCTGCGCTTCCGCGACACGGAGATACTTTTCACGGGCGCGCTGACGGAGGAGAGCCGCGTGCTCTACAACAGGAACGTGCTGCTCGCCTTCCATAAGGTCGCGCCGTTCCTCATCTACGACCTCGACACCTATCCCGTCATCCTCGACGGGCGCGTGAAGTGGATGCAGGACGCCTTCACGTGGTCCGACCGCTATCCGTACTCGAAGCCCTTCGTGACCGGCGACCGCTCGCTCTCGCACTTCGAGGGCGTCAACTACCTGCGCAACAGCGTCAAGGCCGTCGCCGACGCCTACACTGGGCGCATGGAGTTCTACGCCGTCGACGACAAGGACCCCGTGATCCGCTCGTGGATGCGGATATTCCCCGAGCTCTTCCGCGAGAAGGGCGAGATGTCGGAGAAGCTCTGGGAGCATGCGCGCTACCCCGGCGACTTCTTCGAGGTGCAGACCGACGTCTACTGCACCTACCACATGACGGACACCAACACCTACTACAACCGCGAGGACGTATGGGAGGTCACGCCGAACGGACGCGAGCGCCGCATTCAGCCGAACTACGTGACGATGCGTCTCTGGGGCGAGGAGAAGGCGGAGTTCGCGATTATCGTCCCCTACATGCCGCTGGGGCGCGACAACCTCATCGGCTGGATGGCGGGGAGATGCGACCCCGGCAAGTACGGCGAGCTGCTCGTCTACGAATTCCCGAAGCAGAAGCTGATTTACGGCCCGGCGCAGGTCGAGGCGCTCATCGACCAGAACCCGGAGATTTCCGCGCAGCTTTCGCTCTGGAGCCAGCGCGGCTCGGATGTCATACGCGGCGACCTGCTCGTCATACCGATAGGGAAGTCGCTGCTCTACGTGCAGCCGCTCTACCTCAAGGCCGAGACGGGCGAGCTGCCGGAGCTTAAGCGCGTCATAGTATCGACCGGAGGCCGCGTCGCCTGGGCCGAGAATTTCGGCGGCGCTCTAAGCAAGCTGATGAACCGCAAAATCAATCTGAAGGACGAAGCGCCGAAGCCCGCGGCGGCAGCGCCCTCCGCGCCGCAGAGCGCCGCGCCTTCGGCCGCCCCCGCGGACATTACATCGCTGATAAACGAGGCGCAGCGGCTTTACGACGCTTCGCAGAGCGCGCAGCGCGGCGGAGACTGGGCCGGCTACGGCGAGAATATCCGCAGGCTCGGCGAAGTGCTCGAACGCATGAGGGAGCTCGGCCTCTAGCGTGCTGACGCTGCTGGGGCTTTCGCTGCTGCTGCTTTCGCTCGCGCTCTGCGCCGCGGGCTATCTCTTCGCCGCATACGTGATGTTCCGCGTCGGGGAGAAGTTCCGCGTCGGGCGCTACCGCGACTACCTCGTGCCCGTATGGAACCTCGCGCTGCTCTGCGACTGCGGCGGCGTGACGCGGCTGGTTGCGGCGGGGCTCGCGCTCCCCGCGCCGCTCTTCTGGATAATCTGCGCCGCCGGCGCGCCCTCGCTTGAATTTTACGCGGGGCGCGCGCTCGCGGCGCTTTTCATATTCTGCTGGGTCTACCTCTGGGGCAGCGTCGCGGAGCGGCTCGGCAAAAGCTTCTGGCTCTGGGGCGCGGCCTGCCTCGTCTTCGGCGGCGTCCCCGTGCTCTTCCTCGCCTTCGACGGCTCTATGCCGCGCCGTTGACTTGCGCCGCGTCGGTTATAAAATAATTCTGTGGATAAAAGATACGCGCCGCCGTGCTTTCGTGGCGGCCGGAAGGAGCTGAACGGAATGAAAAAAATTATAGCCGCGCTCGCCGCGGCGCTCGTCGCGGTATTCTCGTGCGGCGCGGCCTTCGCGGACGCCGAGTGGGACGCCTTCGTCGCGGAGATGGAGAGCCGCATGAAGATTAAGGAGGAGGGCGAGGCCGCCTACACGCGCATCGCGCTGCTCGCGCCCGCGGGCAGCGACGCGGAGCTCTTCGAGCTTTCGATGAACGCGCCCTCGGTCGATACTCGCGCCGCCGCGGGAGCCGCGCTCGTGAAGAAGTGGTTCCCCGACGGAGACCCAGCGAACTGGGAGCAGATCGACGGCTTCACCTCGCCGGGCAGCTTTGTGCCGCGCCAGATAGTCGCGGTCAACGCGCTATACAACGCCGTCACGGCGCTCTCCGAGCTGCCCGACGGCAAGTACGCCGCCGCGTGGCTGATGACGCGCTTCGGCTCGACCTCGCGCGCGAAGCTGATATTCATCGACTCGATGCCCGCGCCGTTCCGCGAGACGCTCGACCGCCTCATCGCCGAGACCGGAATGCCCGGCGCGTGGGAGACGACGCGCGTCGAAGGGCCGTGGCCCTTCGTCCCGGTCTTCAACGGCTGGGTGCGCCGCGAGCGCGCGATTACGGAAGGCTATCAGTTCTTCGACGGCTTCGGCGGAGCGGCGTCGAACGGCCAGTACGCCTGGGACCGCGCGAACGGCTTCGTCTACAGGGTCTACGACCCGAGCGACGTCGACTACAATATCGACTAGCGGCTGAATAAAGAAAAGCGCCCCCGCGTGAGGGCGCTTTTTTCATGCTTTCGCGGCGGCGCGGATTTTGCGCGCCTTCGCAGATTTACTCTTCCTCGCCGAGCTCGCTGAGGATGTTCGCCGTTTCGCTGAGAGCCTCGGCGTCTATCTCCTCTGGGTCGCGTCCGGCCTTCTCCATGTCGTCGAGGTGCTTTTTCACGGATTCTATGCGGTTCGCTATTCCGATGTTCTCGTAGCTGCTGCGGAGGACCTTCATCTCCTTCTCGTCGGTGAGCCTGTTCGTGAGGTAGCCGAAGAGGAAGGTCTGCTGGCTCAGCGCGGCGAGGCGCTTGTCTGTCGCGCACCACGGCTCCGCGAGGTAGGCCGCGTCGTTCAGCACGTCCATCTCCTCTTCGTCCGCGTCGTCGTCGTTCTCGGGCATATCCCAGATGTTGACGACGAAGAAGGGCACGTCGGGCGAGAGCGATATCGCGTAGTTGACGGCGTCGAAGACCTCGTCGTGCTCCGCGCCGGTCTCGAGCAGCGCTATCGCGCGCGCGTGCTCGCCGACGACGGACTCGAGCGGGTCGGCTTCGAGCGTGTCGATTATCTCCTTGTAGAGCTCGAGGTCGAGCATGCAGCGGTAGAGCAGCGTGCGGCTCTCGAAGGCGCCCTCGTCGTCGAAGTTGGCGAACTCCTTCGCGACCTCGTAGGCCTCCTCGGTGCGTCCCTCGGAGAGCAGCGAGAAGCCGAGGTTCATCATCACCGTCGCGTAGACTAGCGCGTCGCGGTCGTCGTCGACGAGCGCCGGAAGCTCGCGCGCCTCTACTACGGCGCGTATCGCGTCGAGCGCCTCGCGCAGCATGTCGAGGTTCTCCATAGCCTCCTCGTACTCCATCGTCTCCCAGACCGCGAGCTTGCCGTAGGGGCTTTCGGGGTCGAGGGCGATCAGCTCTTTGCCTATTTCCGCTATCTCTTCGTTCGTCTCCGCCTCGTCGAGGCGGCTGAGCAGTTCTTCCTTCGTCATATCTCTATTGTCCTCTCTGTATGGATTTTCGTTGCGTCGCGGCGCGCCTCAGAGCGCCGGTACTATAAGCAGCATTATATTGGATTCGCAGTATCTCGTCATGTAGGTGAACTTCCCGCTGCGCTCGGCGCGCTGCACTCCGTCGAGGACGGGGCCGAAAAGCCCGAGCTTCGTCAGCAGCTCGGAGGCGGTGTCGTTCGTCGCGCCCTCCTCGAGCGCGAAGACGAGCTGGCGGCAGAGGCTTTCGTACTGCGATTCGCCGTCCGCGGATTTCAGGCTCGCTTCGGTGTCGACGCTGAAGGTCAGCGCGATGTAGTTCAGGTTTTCGTCGCCGGGCTCGACGTACAGATAGAGGAAAATCTCCGGGCTGTACTCCGCGGCGTAATTGCCGTCGGGCGTGCGGACGACGCTCTCCTTTATGCGCTCGGGCGAGAAGCCCCACTTCACGCGGTCGAAGGCCATCCCCATGTGAGCGATGAAGACCGGGACGCTCATGCCGAGGCTTGCGGCTTCGGCGCAGCGCGCGGGGAGCATCATGCAGAGCGCCGCGAGAATCGCGAAAATTTTCGTCGTCATAACAGCAACCTCCATAGGCCGCGCAGGGCGGCGCGACAGGCTGATTATAGCAAATTTACGGCGCGGGCGGCCCGCCTTGCGTAAAAGGCGGCGCGGTCAAGAGTAAAAAACGGGTAAATACCGGCGGAGCTTGCGAAATCTTCGCGCTATGCTATGCTTATCACGGAAACGGACGGCGCGCGCCGCGAGGGCCGGCGCGCCGGAAAAGCGAAAATTTCTTAGGGGGCAAATTTATATGATAGTCAAACTCGTCAACGCCGAAGGGCAGCTCCGCACCGCGAAGGTCGGCTTCAGCTGGACGACCTTCTTCTTCGGCTTCCTCGTGCCGATATTCCGCGGCGACGCGAAGTGGGCCGTCATCATGTTCATCGCGAGCATCTTCACGCTCTTCCTCGCGCAGATAGTTTTGAGCTTCACCTACAACGGCACCTACGTCCGCGAGCTTCTGAGCAAGGGCTACCGTCCCGAGGACGAATACTCGCGCGCGGTGCTCGTCGCCAAGGGCTACATCGCGGGCTGAAGCTTCCGCAGTAACGCAGAATTTCCCTCGCGCCGCACGCGCGGGGGATTTTTTTATGGCTTCGCGCGCTTTCAACAAATTTGTCTATTGGACAATTTTGTTGCGCGTAATATAATCGTTACGTAACGTCGAAACATTCACGAAAGCAAAGCCAAACGAACGATGGAGGGAAGCACGATGATGAACTTCCGCAGGATGATAAGCTGCATAGACGCGCATACGATGGGCGAGCCCTTCCGCGTCGCCGTCTCCGGCGTGCCGCCGCTCGCGGGCGCGACGATACTCGACAAGCGCGCGTACTTCGCGGAGCACTACGACGACATACGCCGGATGCTGATGATGGAGCCGCGCGGACACTCCGACATGTACGGCGGCCTGCTGCTGCCGCCCGTCACCGAGGACGGCGACTTCGGCATACTCTTCATGCACAACGAGGGCATGGGCACGATGTGCGGCCACGGCTGCATCGCGGCTGCGACGGTGATTTTCGAGACGGGCATGATGGAGGCGCGCGAGGGCGAGAACGTGCTGAAGCTCGACACTCCGGCCGGGCGCGTCACGGCCTGCGCGGAGGTGCGGAACGGCCGCGTGAAGCGCGTATCGTTCGAAAACGTCCCGACCTTCGTCTACATGGAGGACATTTCACTCGAGCTCGACGGCATAGGAGAGGTGCGCGGCGACATAGTCTTCGGCGGCGACTTCTACGTCTTCGCCGACGTTTCGCAGCTCGGCCTCGAGCTTGCGCCGGAGAATGCGCGCGAGCTTGCGGCGCGCGCGATGGAGCTCAAGTACAAGGCGCTCGAAAAGTACGAGGTCGTCCACCCGACGAACCCGAAGCTGCGCGGCATCTACGGCACGCTGCTGACCACCGCGCCCGAGACGCACGGAGACACAGTGCGCTCGCGCAACGTCTGCGTATTCGCGAACGGCGAGATAGACCGCTCGCCCTGCGGCACGGGAACGTCGGCGCGGCTGACGCAGCTCTACATGAAGGGCGTAATCCGCCCCGGCATGAAGCTCGAGCACCACAGCATAATCGACACAGTATTCGAGGCCGAGGCGGCGCGCGAGACGGAGGTAGGCGGACGGCGCGCCGTCGTGCCGCGCGTCTCGGGCAGCGCGTACATCACGGCCTTCAGCAATTTCGTACTCGACGAGGACGACCCGCTTCCGAACGGGTTCCGTCTGTAAAAATAAAAATTTTGAGGAGGGAGCGCGATGACTTACCGCTCTAAGGAGCTCGGACTTTTTTCAGGAAAGGGCACTTCGTCGCGAAGGGCCATCTACAAGGGCTGCGGCTATGACGACGACGATCTCAGCCGCCCGCTCATAGGAATCGTAAACACGGCGAACGACGCGGGGCTCGGCCACGCGCACCTCGACCGCCTCGCGAAGCGCGTGCGCGCGGGCATACTGCAGGCGGGCGGCACGCCGTTTGAGTTCGGCACCATCGCGACCTGCGGCGCTGTGCCGATAGGGATGCCGCACTTCCGCTTCGAGCTCGTCATACGCGACGTGATAGCGAGCTCCGTCGAGATAATGACCGGCGTGCAGCTGCTCGACGGCCTCGTGCTGCTCGCCTCGTGCGACAGCATAATCCCGGGCGTGCTCATCGGCGCGATACGCGCGGACGTGCCCGCGATAATAATCACGGGCGGCTCGCAGGAGGTCTGCAGGATAAACGGGCGCAACACCGTCATGAGCGAGCTCGACCAGCTCGTATTCGGCGCGGACTACGCGAGCGAGGAGGCGCGCGAGAAGATCCGCTATCTCGAGGACCACGTCTGTCCCGGCCCAGGCGCCTGCTCGCTGATGGGCACGGCGAACACGATGCAGATACTCATGGAAGGGCTCGGCATGGCGCTGCCCGGCTCGTCCACAGTGCCCGCCGTCTACGCGGAGAAGGAGCGCTACGCGACGCAGACGGGGCGGCGCATAGTAGAGCTCGTAAAGCAGAATATAAAGCCGCGCGACATTTTGACGCGCGAGGCGCTGCTCAACGGCGTCATCCTCACGCTCGCGATAGCGGGCTCGACGAACGCCGTGCTGCATCTTCTGAGCTTCGCGCGCGAGGTCGGCGTCGAGCTGACGCTAGACGACTTCGACCGCCTCTCCGAGGCCGTGCCGGTAATCAGCCGCGTCATCCCGACCGGCAAGGCGAGCGTCGTAGACCTCTACCACGCAGGCGGAGTCCCCGCCGTCATCGGCGAGATGAAGGGCTTCCTCTATAAGGACTGCCTCACCGTATCGGGGCACACAATCGGAGAAATCGCGGCGGCCGGCAAATCTCTCGACCACGAGGTGCTTACGACCGCAGACAAGCCCGTTTTTAAAAACGGCGGAATCGTCGTAATCCGCGGCAACCTTTCGCCGAACGGCGCAATCTGCCGCACGACGACGATTTCGGAGAAGTCGCGCAAATTCGAGGGACCGGCGCGCGTCTTCCACTCCGACGAAGAGGCGCACGCCGCCGTCGTCTCTGGGAAGATTAAGAAGGGCGACGTCGTCGTCATACGCTACGAGGGGCCGCGCGGCGCGCCCGGAATGCGCGAGATGATGATGACGACAGACGCGCTCGTCGGCCTCGGCATGGGACAGGAGGTCTTCGTGCTCACCGACGGACGCTTCTCCGGTTTCACGGAGGGAGCGGCGATAGGCCACATCTCGCCCGAAGCCGCGGTCGGCGGCGTAATCGCGGTCGTCGAGGACGGCGACACGATAAAGATAGACATCGACGCGCGCTCGGCAAATCTCTGCGTGCCGGACGAAGTCATAAAAGAAAGGCTCGCGAAGTGGCAGCCGCCGCTCAAGAGGTCGCGCGGCATACTCGGCATCTACGCGAAGACGGCGCTGCAGGCGCACGAGGGCGGCATGATAGACGACGAAGTGACCGACGTGCGGCAGGTTTTGGGAAAGTAGCTGAAATTCGAGAAAGCCGTAAAAAAGATTAAGCCCCCGCGCCGCGGGGGCTTTTGTCTCACTTCGAAGCCAAGGCTCTTATCGATTCAATCGTGTAATCGATCTCGTCCTCGGTCGTGTAGTAACCGGGCGAGAGCCTCAGCGCTCCTTCGGGGAAGGTTCCGAGCGTCCTGTGCGCGAGCGGCGAACAGTGCAGTCCGGGCCGTCCCTCTATTCCGTATGTCATGCTCAGGTCGTTTGCAAACTCGCCGTTGTCCTTGCCGTCGATGTTGAAGGCGTAGACCGGAAGGCGCGGAGCTTCGCCGCGAACCGAGCCGAGCAGCCGCAGCCCCTTGATGGAGAGCAGCCCCTCTTCGAGCCGCGCGCCGAGCTTTTCCTCGCGTTCGCGTATCGCGTCGATTCCCGTCCTGTCTATCCAGTCGAGCGCCGCGTCGAGCCCCGCGAAGCCGGGGAGGTTCATCGTCCCCGCCTCGAACTTGTCGGGCATCACGTCGGGCTGCGTCTCCTCGTGCGAGAGGCTTCCCGTGCCGCCGACGATGAAGGGGCTGCACGCATCCGCGAACTCGGGCTTCCAGACGATGCCGCCCGTTCCCTGCGGGCCGAAGAGCCCCTTGTGCCCCGTGAAGCAGAGCGCCGCGAGGCCGAGCTCCGAAGCGTTTATCGGAAGTACGCCGCCCGTCTGCGCGCAGTCGACGACGAGCGGAATGCCGCGTTTCGCGCAAATTTCGGCGATTTCCTCAATCGGCTGGACGGAGCCGCAGACGTTGCTGCAGTGCGACACGACCGCGAGGTCGGTGCGCTCGAGCGCCGCTTCGGAAAATTTCTTCGGGTCGACGTAGCCGCGCAGGCTCGCCTGAATGACCTCGACCGCGACGCCGTTTTGCTGCAGCTCGCGCAGCGGGCGGACGACGGAGTTGTGCTCCATCGAGGTCGTGACGACGCGCATGCCGCTTTTTACGAAGCCTTTTATCACGACGTTGAGCGAGTGGGTGACGTTCGAGGTGAGCGTCACGTATTTCGGGTTCGCCTTCGCATAGCCTCCGAAGAGCGACGCCGCCTTCATGCGCGCGGTAAAGAGTATGTCGAGGCTCTTTATGTCGCGCTCCGAAGCCGAGCCGCGCGAAGCGTTCGCCCCGTCGCGCGTCATGAACGCGTAGACGGCGTCGGGAACTTCCTGCGGCTTGGGCCACGTCGTGGCCGCGTTGTTCATGTAGACCTTGCGCATGGCGGGGCCTAGCCGTGGACTATCGTCTTGTCGGCGCTCATGAGCGAGCCGGCAATCTCAAACATGTTCGAGATGACGCCGACTTTGATCTTGTCCGTGATTCCGAAGTGGTTCGTGCAGGTGCCGCAGACGAGTATCTTCGTGCCGCGCGCCTCGATTTCCTTGAGCGTGTCGAAGGTCGAGGACTCCGGCAGCGCGAGCTTGACTCCGGCGTTCATCAGAGCGACCGTCGCGGGCGGCTCGTCGGCCTTCGCTATCGTGCCGAGATAGGCCTTGATGAGGACTTCGCCGAGGCCGTCCGACTCCGCGCCGAGCGTGTCGGAGGCGAAGAGTATCGCCGTCGTCTTCTTATCCGCGGACTTCCGCGCGGCTTCGCCGGTCTTTCTGCCCGTGATGAAGAAGGACTTGCCGTCCGGCGCGTCCTCGCGCTTCGCCTCGTAGCCGGCGCTTTCGAGGAAGCGCGTCACGTTGCCGACGGCGACCTCGTTGTCGACCTGCACGCGAAGCTCTTCCGTTCCCTTGTCCGTTTCGGCCTTCGTCAGAAGGACCGGCTTCGGACACTCCAGTTTCCTGGCGTCGATTTCCACCATTTCCTACAGACTCTCCTTTTTGAGGTACTCTATGAATTTCTCGACAAGCTGGGGATCGAGACGAGTCCCAGCCATAGAGCGAAGCCTTTCCGCGACCTCAAGCGCGTCGGGGATGCGGCGTCCGGGCCACGGGCGCGTCATCTCGTTCCACGCGTCGACGACGGCGTAGATTCTCGCCTGATATGGAATAGCCGTCGCGGAGATTCCCTGCGGGAAGCCGGAGCCGTCCCAGTTCTCGTTCCACGAGTACGGGATGCCGGAGGCGGGGCGCAGAAGCTCGACCGACTCCATGTAGTCCCTCGACTTAACGGGGTAGCGGTCGTACTCGCGGCGCTCGGTCGGAGTCAGCGGCGAGGTCTTGGTGCGGATGGAGAAGGGCAGCGAGAGCATCCCTATGCGGCTGAAGAGCGAGCCGAGGTAGACGTAGAGAAGCTCCTCGTCGAGCACGCCGAGCTCCTTCGCGAAGTCTCGCGCCGTCTTTGCCGCGCGCGGTATCGCGGAGCGGAACTTCGCGTCGCCGGGCGTGAAGGACGATGCTATCTCCTCAAGCGTCTTAGTGCAGAGGTCGTTGCCCGCGTTCGCGAAGCGGCGGTAGACGTCTATCGTTATGTCGTCGATGCGCTCCTTCTCGCCCTCCTTGAACGAGAAGAAGGCCATGAAGTCGTTCAGCGTGCGCTGTATGCTCGCTATCTCGTCTTTCTTTTTACGGTCTATCGTGATGCGGCGAATCTCGCGCGACTCGTCGCGGATTCCCGCGATCTCCTGCTGAAGACGCTTGAGCCTCCACGTGAGCTGCTCGCTGAGGTAGAGCCCCGAGAGCAGCACTATCGCAACCGCGGCGATCGCGAGGAAGAGGAAGAGGCGCTGCAGCTGGCGGTCGGCCTCGGTGATGTCGACCTTCGGCATTATGCCCGTTATCCAGAAGGCCGGGCCGCCGCGGAAGTCCTTGACGAGGACCTTGCCCGCTATGTAGGTGTCCTTGCGCCCGCCCTCGATGACGATGCCGGGCATATCTTCCTTAATTTCGGATTTTTTGACGGGTTCTATGGCGAAGGAGAAGTTTATGCCGTGCGTCAGGCGCTGCACCATCTTAGGCGAAAGCGCCATCGTCGCGATGAGGTAGCCCGCGTCCTCGCCGCTCATGTCCGAGCGCCTGATGTGCATCGCGGAGAAGATTATCGGCCTGTCGCCGTTCTTCATGACGATTCCGCAGAAGCCGTCCTCGGGCAGATTTTTGAATATCCGCTCGCTCTCTTCCGTGCTGAATATCGCGTTGAATTCGCTCTGCGGCGTCGAGGCGTCGTCGGGCGCGCTGAAGTCGCGGAAGAGCACGACGCCGAGGTCCTTGTCGAGGTAGATCATGGAGGAGATGCCTATCTCGGTGAGCACGTCCCTGTTGAGGTAGGCTTTGGGGTATTCGGGGTACTTGCCGTTCATGAAGTCCCACGTATTGTCGGAGTAGGCCCAGTTGCCCGCGATGGCGGTGAGCATACGCTCCTCGCCCTTGACGCTCATGACGGTGCGCGAAAGCTCGCGCGTCAATCGTTCGCGGTCGGCCTCGCCGGCCGAGGTGATGAGGAAATTCGTGAACAGCACGTCGAGCAGAAGAAGCGCCGAGAGCATGACGAAGCCCAAGAAGATTTGTATTTTCGCTTTAATAGACATCTGAACTCCTCCGAAGCGGACCAAAATATAGTTTTTGAATATACGTCCCGTCACTATTGTAGCAGAATTTTACAAAAAATTAAGATGTGGGAAGCGATAACTGCATCGCCCTGCCGAAAGAATGTATAATGGAAAGAGAAAGAGGCAAAAAGCGCCTTTTTACGCTTTTTTATTTTTTATCCGAAGTCGGAGGTGTTACGGTGGCTTTTGAAGATGCCGTCGAATTTATGCGCGGGGCGTCCGCTGTGAAGAACGGCCTTCGCGTCGTGCCGTTCGCGGCCTGCCGCGAAGCCGCACGGCGCTGCGGAATGTCCGCGCGCGAGGCGGAAGCCGCTGCGCTGCGCGCTGGGCTCTGCCCGTCGCGGTACGAGCGCAGCGTCGGGACGGTCGGCCTCGATGGTCAGGCGCGGCTGCTCGAGTCGTGCGCCGTGGTCGCCGGCTGCGGCGGGCTCGGCGGGTGGATAATCGAGATTCTCGCGCGCGCCGGGGTCGGGAAGCTCATTCTCGCGGACGGCGACACGTTCGGCGAGAACAACCTGAACCGTCAGCTTTACGCCGCGGAGGAGAACCTCGGCGAGCCGAAGGCGGAAGCCGCGGCGCGCCGCGTGAGGGCCGTGAACTCGGCGGTCGAGGTGAAAGCGCTGAATTTCTTCCTGGACGAGGAAAACTGCGAAGCCGCGCTCGACGGCGCGGACGTGGTGCTAGACGCGCTCGACGGCAACGGCGCGCGCTCCGTCGTCTTCCGCGCCTGCGAAAAGCTCGGCGTTCCGTTCGTCCACGGCGCGATAGGCGGGCTGTACGGCGAGACCGCCGTGCTGCGCGCGGGCGACGTTCCGCCGTGGGAGCTTTTCGGCGCGGGCGACAAGGGCGAAGAGGTCGAATGCGGCAATCCGCCCTTCACCCCGCCGTTCATAGCTTCGGCGCAGGCCGCCGAAGCCGTCAGGATTTTGACGCGCGGCGAGGAGACGCAGAGAAAAACTCTTTTCTGGTTCGACATATCCCGCCTAACGGTTCGGAGGCTGAATTTGAAATGATTGAAATAGCAAAGCCTGAGATAATTTTGGACGCCCATACCGACATGCTGCTCGATGTGCTTGCGCTGCGGCGGCGCGGAAAATCCGCGGTGCTCGAGGAGCGCTTCCTTCCGCAGCTGCGCGCCGCCGGCGTGAACGCCGCGGTCTGCTCGCTCTTCATACTCGACGAGTACGTGCCGGAGCAAGCGCTGCGCAACGCGCTCGACCAGATAGCCGCGCTCGGCGAGGACCTGGCCGAGTCGCCGTCGTTCCGCCTGTGCAGGAGCGCGGGCGAATGCTACGCCGCCGCGGCCGACGGCAAGGTCGCGCTTTTCCTGTCGCTCGAGGGCGCGGAGCCTATCGGGCGCGACATCCTGCTGCTAGATATTTTTTACTCGCTCGGCGTGAGGCTGCTCGGCCTCGCGTGGTCGCGGCGCAACTACGCCTGCGACGGCGTCTCCTTCGAGGCCGCGCCGCCGTATGCGCGCGAGGGCGGGCTGACGGATTTCGGGCGCGATCTGGTGCGCCGCGCGCGGCGCATGGGCGTTGTGATCGACGTGAGCCATCTGAACGACGCGGGCTTTCACGAGGTCTCGCAGATGTCAGACTGCCCGTTCATCGCGTCGCACTCGGACTGCCGCGCTCTGACGCCCTCGCCGCGCAACCTGACCGACGAGCAGCTCCGCGCGCTCGCGGCGGCTGGCGGCGTCACCGGCATGAACGCCTACGGCCCATTCTGCGAGACCGCGGAGCACGGGCGGACGGCGGAGACGCTGCTCGCGCATCTCGACCATGTCGTGCGGAATTTCGGATACGAGCATGCGGGGATAGGCTTCGACCTCTGCGACTGCCTTGAGTCGCTGCGCGAGCATGACGGGACGGCGAACGACATCTTCCGCGACCATGCGGAGGCGGCGCGCTTCGTCGAGGCCGTCCGCGCGCGCTATCCGCGCGAACAGGCCGCGGCGATACTCGGCGGCAATTTCATGCGCGTCTTTGAAAATGTGATGAGGTGATACTCTGTGGAGAAGTTCGTCTATCCGCTCGTCGTCTACGAGGATTTTGAGAACGGGGAGAAAATCTGGCGCGGCAACTTCCCGGGGCTTCACGGCTGCTGGCTTGAGTCGCCGTCGAAAGACGAGGTGCTGCGCCTCGCGCCGTCGGTGCTCTGGGAATACGCCTCCGCCTGTTTTGAGACGGGGTGGACGCCGCCCGCGGCTCCCGACGCGCGAGAGCTCGAGGAGGCGGGCGTCGGAGAGGTCTTCGTCGTGACGGCGGAAAAGCTTTCATGAAAAAGCGCGCCGGAGCAGCCGCGCTGCTGAGGTTCGCCGCGCCGTCGCTTCTCGGCATCGCGGTCTTTCTCGTGCCGTTTACTCTGCACGGCGGGCCGAACACTCTGCTCGGCCATCTGAAGGAGGCGCTGCTCGCGCTCTTCGCGGGGCGCGAGCCGGAGCTCGCCGCCGCGGTTTCGACAGCCGCCGCGGTGCTTGCGCTCGCGGCGAAATTTTTCCGCCCCGCGTGGATTGTGCGCGACGAGATACTCCACGAGAACCTGACCGGCGGCCCCGTGTGGTTCGCGGCGAGGGTGCTCGCGATGCCCGTCGCTCTCTGCGTCTGGCTCGGCGCGGGGCAGGCCTCGGAGCTCGGCGGATTCGCCGCCGCCTTCGTCAAGGAGGCTTCGTTCATCGTCTGCGGCATGACGCCGCGGCTCGTCGCGCTTGCGGTCGTCCTCGGCCTGCTTTCACCGCTCGTGATGGACTTCGGCCTCGTGCAGTTCATCGCGGTCTTCGCGAGCCCCGTCATGCGCCCGCTCTTCCGCGTGCCCGGGCGCTCCGCCGTCGACTGCGTCGCCTCGTGGCTCGGCAGCAGCTCTATGGCCGTCGTCTTCACCGCGAAGATGTACGATTCGGGCTATTACACGGGGCGCGAGGCCGCGGCGGTCGTCTGCGGCTTCTCGCTAGCGGGGATATACAACATCTACGCCGTCGCGGAGCTTATGAACGTCGGCTACGCGCTGCCGCAGATTCTGCTCATATCCTATTCGTCGATGATTCTGCTCGCGGCGCTGCTTCCGAGGCTCGCGCCGCTCTCTTCCATACCGGACGAATATATCTCGGGCCGTTCGCGCTACGCGGCGCGCGCCGAAGGCCGCAGGCGCGGGATGCCCGTCCTGCGCTGGGCGCTCTTCCGCGGCACGGCGCAGGCCCGGCGCATGAACGCCGCGAAGTATCTGCGCGAGAGCCGCTATATAATCTTTTCTCTGATTTTCAGCACGGTGCCGCTGATGATAACCTTCGGGACGCTTCTGCTGCTCGCCGCGGATCTGACGCCGGCGGCGAAGCTCATCGCCGCGCCCTTCTCGGCGCTCTTTTTCCTGCTCGGCTCGCCGGAATGGGAAATCGTCGCCGAGTCCGCGGTTTTCGCCTTCGTCGACCAGTATCTCGCCGCCGCCGCGGGACACGCGCTTCTCACCGAAGCAGGGCGCGTCTCGTGCGTCTGCCTCTCCGTCGTCGGGCTGATAAACCTCACGGAGGTCGGCCTGCACGTCTGGCATTCGAGCATTCCGCTGAAGCTCTGGCAGATGGCGGCGGTCTACGTGATGAGGATAGCGCTTTCGGCCATTATCGTGATTCCCGCGGCGCGGCTGCTTTTCCCGTAGCGGCGCGCTAGGCTTTTTTGATGTCGCCCTTCGCGCCGCCCGTTATGCGAAGCAGCTCGTCGGGCGCTACCGGAAAGAATGCGTGGTCCGTCCCCGCGGCGGCCCAAACCGTGCCGTAGTTGAAGAGATCCTCGTCGAGCAGCGTCTGCGGCTGCTCCGGGTATCCGACGGGCGGCACGCCGCCGGGACGGAAGCCGGACCATTCCTCACACTCCTCCGCGCCAGCGAAGGAGACGTGCGACGCCCCGAGCGCCCTTTTGACCTTTTTCGTGTCGACCTTGTTGACGCCGGACATGAGCGCGAGCGCGTAGGATTTTCCGTGGTTGACGCGCAGCAGTATGCTCTTGAGTATCTCTTCCTCGGGCGCGCCCACGGCCGCCGAAGCGTCGGAGACTGTGAAGATCGTCGCCTCCGTCCGTTTTATCTGGGAATCGCAGCGCGCTTCCTCAAGAAAGGCGCGCACCGCCTCTATGGGGTCGAAGTTTCCATCGGCGCGTGACATCCGTCATCACTCCATCTGTGCAGAATTTTCCCGTTTTTCCGCGAACTCGCCGCCGAGCGACGGAGGCAGCCCCGCCCACGCGAAGAAGGAGCGCCTTCCGCGCGGGGCGGACGTGCCGCCGAAATCGTAAATCTCTATGTTTTCAAGCACAGAGCGCACGTACTCGCGCGTCTGCGGATACGGGATGTCCTCTATCCATTCTATCCAGTCGGAGGCTTCGTCCGCGCCCCACTTCGAAACTGCGGCGGCCCCGGCGTTGTAGGCCGCGACTGCGAGCGGCAGGCGGCGGCGGAATTTCGCGTGGAGGTATGCGAAGTGCGCCGCGCCGAGCATCACGTTCTGCTCCGGCACGAACGGCGAGAGCGCTTCGTCGCCGAGGCGCTGCGCAGCCTCGCGCGCAGTCGGCGGCATCAGCTGCATGAGGCCGACCGCGCCGCGCGCGCTCAGCGCGTTCGGGTCGAATTTGCTCTCGCGCTTCATGATGCCGAAGAGCACGTTCTCGCGCACGCCCGTGCGCGCCGACGCGGCCGCGGCCTCTGCCTCCCAGCGGCGCTCCGGAAGCGCGCGCGATTTCGCCGCGTTCACGGCGCGCGTGAGCTTCGGATATTTCCCCTCGTAGGCCAGGACGAAGGAGTAGAAGTCTAGCGGCCTGCGCAGCGCGAGCAGCGCCGCTGTGCGCTCTGCCTCGTCCGCGCGCCCGAGCTTTTCGAGCGCGCGTATCTTCCAATAGTAGAGCCGCGCGGGACGAATCGCGAAGGGCTGCGCCCACGCGCCGCGCGACCACGCCGCGAGCGCCGCTTCGCAGTCGCCCGCCTTCCACGCGCGGCGGCCCGCCTCCCAGCCGCCGGCCGTGACTTTATAGACCGCCTCGCTGAACCCCCAGACGCAGAGCAGCAGAAGGCAGAGCGCGGCGCAGCTGCGAAGGAAAATTTTCGCCTTGCCGGCCTTTGCCGTTTGCGCTATTTTAGTGGCGGCGGTTCTCGCCACGGAGGGGATAAAGTGCATCGAGCGGCGGCTCCTTATCGTCGTAATAATATAGAAAAGTATCCGACAGAAGCACGATGAAGTCAAGCGAAGCGGAATTTCTAGCGATCGCGGCCTACGAGGCTTCCGTGCGTGAGGTCATGACCGCGCCGAAGCCCGGCCTCGTCGACTCGGAGGGCAGCGGCTGCC
>UQVV01000009.1 GCA_900544635.1 uncultured Cloacibacillus sp.
CCCCATGAAGGGGCGCGCGGGCATACTACTTGAGTCTCTTGTCTATCTCTTTCATCAGGGCTTCGGCGGTCGGCGTGATGTTGTCGAATACTACCTCGTTGTTGATGAGGAGCGTCGGCAGCGTGGAGACGCCGAGAGCCTGCGTGCGCTTGATTCCGGCCGCGCTCTTGATGAGCGATTCGCGCCACGTGAGCTTGTCGCCGTAGTGCGGCGCGACGTTCTTGACCGCTTCGCACATGTACTGGCACGGAGCGCAGCCTTCCGAGTCGAGCGTTACGATTTCGACGAAGACCTTGCCGGGCTCGATTTTCACGTCTTCGAAGACGTCGCCGGCCTCTTCGGCGTTCTGCAGCGCTTCTTCAAGCGACATGAAGCCGGAGGTGTCGGAGGGCTCTTCGCCGGTCGCGACGTACTTGCCGACGGCCTCGAGGTTGTAGAACGGCGTGTCGTAGGGCAGGTCGCATCCCGGCGAGAGGATGTAGCCGCGCTTGCCGCCGATCTCGATGCGCTTCTTGACGTCAGCGACGCACTCGCGCGGCGAGCCGAAGAGCAGCGTCGTCGTGAGCGGGATGTTGCCCTCGAAGGCGACGTTGTACTTGTAGGCGAGGTCCTTGACGAACTGGAGGTCCACCTGCTCGTCGAAGGCGACCGCGTCGGGCTTGCTCTGCATCATGAGCTCGATGTTCTTCGTCGCGTTGCCGCAGCAGAAGAGGGTCACGATGCCGCCCTTGCCGCGCACCTCGTCGATGACGGGCTTGACGTAGGGCGAAACGAAGGCCTCGAAGTGCTTCGGCGCGATCTGGCTCGTCATCGGGTCGACGACCGCGACGACGTGCGCGCCGGTCTCCATGTACCACTCGCCCATGCGGCGCGTGATTTCGGCGCAGAAGGCGAGGACCTTATGAGCCTCGTCGGGCTTCCTCATCATGTCCATGATGAAGGCCGAGCCGCGGAGGTGCAGAGCGAGCGTGAAGGGGCCGCAGCAGAGGCCGAAGACGGCGACCTCGTCGCCTATTCTCTCGACGAGCTTCTTCGTCGCGTCGAAGAACATCGGGAGGCGTCCCTTGTCCTTCGTGAACTCGGGAAGGTCTTCGAGCGTCTTGCCCTGGGCGAGCACGTGGCCCGTTACCGCGGGCGGGTTATTCTTGCTCCAGTGGAGGCCGCAGCCGAGAACCTCGGCTTCGGCCTGGAGGTCGAATGCCGAGCAGACGCCGTCCGCATAATAGCGCTTCGCGGCGGTCTCTACGGCGTTGACGAGGATGTCTCCGTTTTTAAGCATTTCTTCGGCGTCGGAGCCGACGAGCTTCGCGACGTGTACGCCGGTGAAGGGGACCCACGGTACGCGGTCAACTTCTTCAAAACGCAGGGCTTTGAGGACTCTTTCTTTACCGTTCATAAGTTCACCTCATTATGTATTGTGTTGTCGTAAAGTCAGCAAAAATGCCTATTTATTACAAAGAGGCGCATGAGCGCCTCTTTGCTGTAAATATCCGGTTTGATTCGTAGGGATTAGTAGGCGTACTCCACACCGAGCTTGTTGAGTTCGTCGCGCATACGGTTGTACTGGTCGAGGTATTCCTGACGCGGTACGATGCGGTCCATATCGTAGACTTCCTGGATACGGTGGCCGTAGTTGTCGATCGGGATGAGTTTCTCGTACTTCTCCATGATCTTCTGGCAGATTTCCTCGGCCTTGGCTCTGGTGAGGCGCATCTTGAAGGAAGCCTCGGAGGTCTCGTGGAAGAAGCGGGACTCGAGCGGCGTCGCCATGTCGGTGAACTTGTTGCGGCAGGTCGCGGCTCCCCACGGGTTGCCGCCGGAGCACTCGAGGGCGAGGGCGTGGTTGGCGCACTCCCAGTAGAGCTGGTCGGTGCCGGGGCCGGCGTTCGCGAAGAGGTTGTTGAGGAAGATGAGGTTCGAGTTGCGCGACATAGCCTGGCTGAGTACGCTCTGGAGCCAGAGGAGCTCTCTCGTCGTGGTCGACTGCCACTTGAGGTGGAACGGGAAGTTCAGGGCCCAGCAGGAGCCGTAGAGGCAGGCGCCTTCGATGTTGTAGGCCGTCTGGAGGACGAGGGTTCCCTCGGTGCCGCCCGCGTGTCCGCCGAAGATGGCGCCGCAGAGGTTACCGAAGACGTTTCCGTAGGAACGATAGTGGAGCGACTTGTTGAGCATCGCGTTGTTGGTCGTCATCTCGGTGAGGATGGAGACCATGCGGCCGTCGAGGTGCGACTGGCGGACGCCCCAGACCGGGTTTCCGGCGGCTATCTGAGCCTGCGCGGATTCGGCGGTTCCGACGGAGACGGTCCATACGTCGGGCTTTCCGACGAGGCGCTGCGCGTCGCGGAGGTTCATCGCGTGCTCCATAGCGGCGGCGACTTCGGTCGGGTTCTGCGAGGTCGCCTTGCGGCCCATGAAGTCCTCAAGCAGAGGAGCGCAGAGACCGTCGAGGAGCGGTTCCTTCAGGTAGGCCATGCAGGCCTTCTTGTGGATGTCGGTGCTGAAGTTCGCGTCGGGGCTGAAGAGGTGGAACGGACGGCGCTCCTTGTCTTCTACCGCGCGGACGCGGAGCCAGCGCTGGTCGTGGCCGGCGCCGATGAGGTACTTCGGGCGCTTCGTGTAGAGAACCTCGTTGACCTCGCGCTCGGTGAACTGCATTACGCGGTGGGTGTCCTGGTTGTAGACGCCGGTCGAAACGAAGAAGTCCTTCGCGGCGGCCCATACTCTGTCGGCGAGGTCGTCGTCCTGGTTGACGATCGTGTGTCCGTCGTACTTGATGTTGTATTCCTTAACAACCCTTCTGATGTTGGGGATGAAGGATTTGAGCATCCACTCTCCCTGGTCTTTATAGAACGGGCCGTCGTCTGCCTTCGCGAATACTTCCCACATTCTGAACGTTGACATGTTATTTTTCCTCCAATCCTATATTCGTAGTACCGGTCTTAATTACGCAAGGAGCTTCTTGAGTTTCGCGGCGCACTCGAAAGCGTCGAACGACCATACGTCGGCGCCGATGCGCTCAGCCCATTCGACGGAGGTCGGGGCTCCGCCTACGCAGACGAGGTACTTGCCCTTGTCGCCGGCGTCGGCTACGAGCTTGATGAACTCTTCCTGTCCGGGCATCGTGGTGGTCATAAGGGCGGAGAGTCCGACGACGTCGGCCTTCTCTTTGCGGGCCGCTTCGAGGTAGGCGACTGGGTCGACGTCCGCGCCGAGGTCTACCACGTTGAATCCGTTGGCCTGGAGGACTATGCCGACGATGTTCTTACCGATATCGTGGTAGTCGCCCTTGACCGTTCCGATGATGACGGTCTTCGCTTCGCCTTCGCTGGCGGTGACGAGGTGCTCCTTAAGCACGGACATGATCTGCATGAAAGCGTCGCCGGCGATCATGAGGTCGGGGAGGAAGACTTCGAAGTTCTCGAACTTCTGTCCGAGGACGCCCATCTCTTCCGTAAGTCCGGCCATTATATCCTTCGCGGGGGTTCCCTTCTCGATGAGCTCTTTTACGAGAGCTACCGCCGCGTCTCCGTCGCCTTCTACCATGTACTGACGAACCTGCGCTATTGACATCTGTTGTTACCTCCGTTTTGTATTATTTTAAAAATTGTGGTGTTGCATTGCCTGACGCGTATAAGGTTAACAGCCGTCTGCAAAAGGTATGCAAAAATCGCGGGGACCGCTCGCCCGGGTTCCGCGGCGGTTACAAAAAAGTCATTATTTTTTTTACGATTCTTTTGTTTGCGGAACTATAATTAAGGATGTTTTTACAGCCGTACAGGGCGGCAGCCCAATTCAGAGGAAAAGGATATGAGTGTCATGCCGGTCTTATTCAAAAAATTTCTGCTGGAAGCCCTTTCGATAGCCGTCAGCGCGGGAGTCGCGCTGTCGCCGCCGCCCGCGGGGCTCGAAACGGAGGCTATGTGGGTCGCGGGGCTGCTCGTCTGGACGCTGCTGAACCTCATACTGCGCTTCATCCCGGACTTCGTCGTTCTTATGATGATGAGCTGCATGTGGGTCGTTCTGCACATCATGCCCTTCCAGCAGGCCTTCGAGTCGTTCACCGGCACGACCGTCTGGCTGCTCGTCGGCGCGCTCGGCATCGGAACGGCGGTCACCAAGTCCGGCCTTCTGACGCGCGTCGCCCTCTGCACGATGAAGCTCTGTTCCCCGACCTTCAGCGGGCAGGTCTTCGCCATGCTCGCCTCGGGCGTCGTGCTCTCGCCGTTCATCCCTTCGACGACGGCGAAGGTCGCCGTCGCGGGCGCGCTCGCTACCGACGTCGGAGAGCGCCTCGGCCTCGAGGACCGCTCGTGGGGCATGAGCGGCATCTGGTGCGCGATGTACACGAGCTACTCGCTCATGTCTCCGATACTTATGAGCGCCTCGTATTTCTCCTACGTTATACTGAACCTCATGCCCGAGCATATACGCGGCGACCTGACGCTCGTGCGCTGGTCCGTGGCGATGCTGCCGTGGGGCGTCGTCACCTTCCTCGGAGCATTCGCCGCAATCTCGATACTCTACAAGCCGAAGCATAAAATCGAGATAAGCCGCGAGGATATAAACGAAATGCTCCACGACCTCGGCCCGGTCACGCGCGACGAGAAAATCACCATCGCCGTCGTCGGCGTCTGCATGGTCTGCTGGGTCTTCGAGCGCCAGCTCGACATCCCCTCCGTCGTCCCGGCGCTCATGGGCATGGGGCTGCTCATGTCCTTCGGCGTCATCAACAAGGTCGACTACAACACGCACATTTCATGGAGCCTCATCGCCTTCGTCGGCTGCGCGATAAACATGACGCACGCCATCAGCGTGGTCGGAATAGACAAATGGATAGGCGACAACTTCGCCTCGTCGCTCGCGGGCGTAATCTCCAACCCGTACCTGTTCCTGACCGCAGTCGCGGGCGCGATGGTCGCGACGCGCTTCATCATCATCGACCCGCTGACCTGCTTCACGCTCTACATCGTCGTGCTCTCGCCCTTCTGCGAGGCCGGCGGCATCAGCCCGTGGATACTCGCGATGTGCACCTACATCTTCTGCCAGCCGTGGTTCGCGCGCTATCAGAACGTCAACTACCTCGCGGGCTTCGCGTCGGCGGGCGGCGACGACAAGCTCGATTTTGCGAAGAGCGTGCGCTACTGCTTCGCCTACAACCTCGTCGCGCTGACGGGCGTGCTCATAAGCGTCCCGTACTGGAAGCTGCTTGGGCTGATAAAATAGACGAAGCGGAGCGAAATTTTCGCGCCGCCGCAATATTTATATGTCTAACGATGAATTAGAAGCTGCTTGTACACGGACAAACAAGCCTCCGCTGTTGCGGAGGCTTGCCAGGGCCAAAGCATTTACTTTTCTTCCAATAAGAGTTACAAGTAAAGCATGAAAATAGAAACATTAAAAGATTTAATAGCAAGCATCACGGAACCAAGACGCACAAACTTCGGCAACATCAGGCACAAGCTTGAAGATATTATCATCATCGGGCTGTGTACTGTAATTTGCGGCGGGGACGACTTCATTGAAATGGAGGATTTCGGCAGGACAAGGGAAGAATGGCTGAAACAGTTTCTTGAACTGCCTAACGGTATTCCCGACAGCGACACATTCCGCCGCGTCTTTGAGCGCTTAAACCCGAAGGAACTGTCGCAATGTCTTTCAAATTGGCTTGATGTAGAGCACAGAAAACGTTCCGTCGTAGCCGTAGACGGGAAGACGATATGCGGAAGCGCCAGCGTGGAGCACAAAGCCTACCATGTTGTAAGCGCCTTCGTTACAGAAAATCAAATCACGTTGGGAGAAATAGCCGTACCGGAAAAGACAAACGAAATAACAGCTATACCGGAGCTGCTCGACCTTGTGGATATAAAAGACCAGATAGTCACAATAGACGCGGCAGGCTGTCAGAAGAAAATAGCGGAAAAGATAATCAAGAAGAAAGCTGACTATGTGTTGGCGCTTAAAGACAACCAGCCAGAGCTGCATAAAAACGTCAGGATGTACTTCGATTCGTTCCGCAATGAAATCAAGACGGAAGAAACGCTGGACAAAGGCCATGGACGGACGGAACGCCGCGAATACAGGCTGCTGACGGACATCTCGTGGCTGGAGGGGCGTAAGGAATGGAAAGGCTTAAAAGCGGTAGGCGAGACAAAAAGCATCGTATATGAGAAAGGCGCCGTGCGTGAACATACGAGATACTTTATAACGACTCTGACAGACGTAAAGGAATTTGCTCATGCGGTAAGAAGCCATTGGGCGATAGAGAATAACCTGCACTGGTCGCTTGACGTGATATTCAGGGAAGACGCGGCGAGAGCCAGAAAAGACAACTCGCCGCTGTGCATGAACGTCCTGAGAAAAACCGCTCTGTCCCTACTCAACAACGCCAGATACGGAAGGGTGAGCAAGAGAAGGATAAGATTCATGGCTGCTATGACGCCCGAGCTTATGCTCGACGTGCTGTTTGGGATTAAGAGGTAAATGCTGTTGCCCTGGGGCCGCCAGCCGTTTTTTCGCGCGCCGCGCGCCTCCGTCAGTTTCCCGAAGCGAGAGCAGCGAGCTCGTCGCGCAGGTTGTCGCGCAGCCAGAGGCCGACCTCCGGCGAGGCGAGCATCTCGCGGTCGCCGTCGAGCGCTTCGACTATCTCGTCGGTGTCGAGCAGAAATTCGCGCCCGTTCACAACGTGGCGGTACTTCCAGTGTACGAGCGGCGCGCCCATGACGAGCGTCATCATCGTCGAAGGCATGTCGCCGAGCGGCGGACGGTCGACGCAGCTCAGGCTGAAGGTCGCCGTCACCGTCGTACCGACGCCGACCGTCGAGTCTATCGTCAGCGCGCCGCCGCAGAGCTCCGCCGACTGGCGCAGGAAGGGCAGCCCCATGCCGACGCGCCGCGTCGTCCGCGTCGTCGTGAAGGGGTCAGTCACCTTCGCGACGAACTCGGGGCTCATGCCGCGCCCGTTGTCCTTGACGGCGAAGAGAAGCAGATCCTTCTCCGCGCTCTCCTCTATCGTTATCTCGATTTCCGTAGCTCCGGCCCTCGTGCTGTTCTCCGCTATGTCGAGTACGTGCGCCGAAAGATCCTCAAGCATCTGAAACTCCTCCTCGCCCGCCGCCGCGCGGCGGTATTTACAAATGATTTATACAATTCGCTCTTCTTAATAGTATAATCATATCATGATGTATCAGAGATTGTTATCATCTGCAACCGAGGGGGCTCTTCTTTTTTGATAAACATCGGATTACACGGACATTTCTATCAGCCTCCGCGCGAGGACCCTTGGACGGGTTCCGTGCTCCGCGACCCGTCGGCGGAGCCGGCGCACGACTGGAACGAGCGCGTATGCGCCGAGTGCTACACGCCCAACAGCTGCGCGAAGCTGCTCGACGCCGACGGCCGCATCAGGGCCGTCTACAACAATTACTCGAAGCTGAGCTTCGACTTCGGGCCGACGCTCCACAGGTGGCTCGAGGGTAATTATCCGACGCTCAACGGAATCATCATCAATTCAGGCGAACGGGCTATGGCCCAGGCCTACAACCACATAATCATGCCTCTCGCGACGGAACGCGACAGGCTGACGCAGACCGTGTGGGGGGTCGAGGACTTCAAGTACCGCTACGGCCGCGAGCCTAAGGGCATGTGGCTGCCCGAGTGCGCCGTCGATACGCCGACGCTCGAGACGCTCGCCTCGTGCGGTATCGAGTACGTTATACTCGCGCCGTCGCAGTGCAGGGCCGTCGTGACTGAGTCCGGCGCGGCAGAAACGCCGGGCGGGGCGAACTTAGACGTGACGCGCCCGTACCGCTGCGAGCTTCCGTCTGGACGCGCGATGACGGTACTCTTCTACCACGCCGGCATAGCGCGCGACATAGCCTTCGGCGGCCTGCTCGACAACGGCGACGCCTTCAAGGAAGCGATGCTTAACGCCGCCGTCGAGGGAGAGGACCGCATCCTGATAACGGCGACCGACGGCGAAAGCTACGGGCATCACCACAAATTCGGGGAGATGGCGCTCGCGCGCCTCTTCGAGCTGACGGACGCCGACGTCCGCGTCGCGACGCCGGCGCTCGACGAATTCCTCGAGAAGCATCCGCCCGAGGCGAGATGCGTAATAGTCGAGAATTCTTCGTGGTCCTGCGCCCACGGCGTGGAGCGCTGGCGCTCGGACTGCGGCTGCCACACCGGCGGAGGAGAGGGCTGGAACCAGAAATGGCGCGGCCCGATGCGCGAGGCCTTCGACGCTCTCGCGGCTGCGGTCGACGAGCTGTACGAGACGGAGGTTTCAAGATACGGCGACCCGTGGCGGCTGCGCAACGAAGCGATAGAGCTTTACAAATGCGGCCTGCCGCTGACCGACGAGGAAATACGCGAGTACAGGAAGTCGTTCTTCGCGGAGCGGTTCAGCGGCATCACGGACGCCTCCGCGCGCATGCTCTCGTCGCTCGTCGAGATGCAGCGCATGCGCATGTTCATGTACACCTCGTGCGCCTGGTTCTTCAGCGACGTTTCGGGCGTCGAGGCGCGCCAGATGCTCTCCTACGCGCTGCGCGCCGCGGAGATAGCGGAAGAGGTTTCGGGACGCAAAGACTACATCGCCCCGCTTATGGAAAATCTCAAAAAAGCGAAGGGCAACACGAAGGATTATCCCGACGCGGCTTCGGTCGTAACGAAGTGCGTCGCGCCGCACGCGCAGCTTGAGGAGCTTGCGGCGGAGGAAGAAGAAACGGATAGATTGGAGAAGATGAACGAAATGAGATACGGAAACAACCTCGCGGCCTCGCTGCTCGAATCGCTGGACAGCGACCCCGCCTTCAGGAACACGGCCTATTTCTCGATGGAGATAGCGCTGAAGCCGGAGATACCGACATACTCGGGCGGCCTCGGCGTCCTCGCGGGCGACATCCTGAAGAGCGGCGCGGACATGGGCGTCCCGATGGTCGGCATCACGCTGCTCTATAAAAAAGGCTACTTCGCGCAGAAGATAGACAAGAACGGACGCCAGACGGAATACCCCGTGGACTGGAACCCGCGCGACTTCATGACGCAGCTTCCGAACCGCGTCACCGTGACGATGAACCACAGGCCCGTCACCGTCGGCGTGTGGACCTACACGCTCGTCGGCCAGTCGGGGCACAAGCTTCCGATTCTCTTCCTCGACACGGACCTCCCAGAGAACACGCCCGAGGACCGTCAGTTCACGGCGGAGCTCTACGGCGGCGACAACCGCTACCGCCTCTGCCAGGAGCTGATACTCGGCATCGGCGGCCTGCGCATACTGCGCGACCTCGGCTTCCGCAACATCAGGACCTTCCACCTCAACGAGGGCCACGCCGGCTTCCTCACGCTCGAGCTGCTGCGCGAGCAGGGCTACGGCGACATCGAGAAGGTTAAGAGCCAGGTCATCTTCACGACGCACACGCCCGTCGCCGCGGGACACGACTTTTTCTCCTACGACCTCATAAACGAGGTGCTCGAAGGCAACTTCGGCCAGATACTGCGCCAGCACATCGGCGGCAGCGGCCTTTCGATGACGGACCTCGCGCTCAAGTTCAGCCGCTACGTCAACGGCGTCTCGCACAAGCACGCGATGGTCAGCCGCGAGATGTTCGGCGACCAGTCGATAGACTGGATAACGAACGGCGTCCACTCGACGACGTGGACCTCGCCGTCGTTCGCGCGCGTCTACGACCGCCACATCCCGGGCTGGGGCAACGACCCGTCGCGCCTGATGCAGGCCCTGCACATTCCCGACGACGAGATATGGAACGCGCACCAGTCGGCGAAGATGAAGCTGCTCGCCTTCGTCCTCGAAGAGACTGGCATCGAGCTCGACCCCGACGTGCTGACGATAGGCTTCGCGCGCCGCGCCGCAACCTACAAGCGCGCCGACCTCGTTTTCTCTGACGTCAAGCGCCTCGTAGAGATAGCGGGCGGCAAGGTGCAGTTCATCTTCTCGGGCAAGGCGCATCCGCACGACGAGCCCGGCAAGGACATGCTCCAGCACATCAACCGCGTCTCGAAGGAGCTCGGAGCGAAGCTCCCCGTCGTCTTCATCGAGAACTACAACATGGGCCCCGCAAAGCTCATAACCTCGGGCGTAGACCTCTGGCTCAACACCCCGGTGCGCCCGCGCGAAGCCTCCGGCACGAGCGGAATGAAGTGCGTCCACAACGGCGTCATGAACTTCTCCGTGCTCGACGGCTGGTGGATAGAGGGCTGCATCGAGGGCAGGACCGGCTGGGCGATAGGCCCCGAGCCGACGGAGAACGGCCTCGTCGAGTACAACGAAGCCGAGGACGCCGTCGACCTCTACAACAAGCTCGAACAGAAGATAATCCCGACCTACTACGAGAACCGCAAGGAATGGATCAAGATGATGAAGCTCGCGATCGCAATCAACGCAAGCTATTTCAATACGCATAGGGTGGTGCATGAATACTGTGAAAAAGCCTATGGTACTGTTTTCCGCGGACACTAATAAAGAAATCCATCAGGAGAAGACGCCGCAGATAAAGGCGCTCCACGTCTCTCCGGAGTGCGCGCCGCTCTCGAAGAAGGGCGGCCTCGGCGACGTCGCGGGCGCGCTGCCGAAGGCGCTGCGCGGCGTCGGGATAGACGCGCGCGTGCTGACCCCCGCGTGGCCCGGCGTGCTCGACAAGGCGCGCGACATGGGCGCGCTGCCGCAGAGGCCGCTCGGCACCGTGTCGGCGGCGATAAACTGGAAATCCGTCTCCGCGCGCGTATGGCGCGCGAGCGTCGCTGGGACGCCCGTCTACATCCTTGAGAACGACGAGCTTTACTCGAACGAGGCGATATATCCAGACGTGCTCAACGCCGCGACGGCGGAGCCGATGCTCTTCCTCTCGTTCGCCGCGATGGAGCTCGAGCGCGCGGCGAAGTGGAAGCCCTACATAATCCACTCGCACGACTGGCCGACGGCGGCAGTCCCATCCGCGCTGCGCTGGCACAGGCACTACGCCGGAAACGCCGCCGACTACGACACCGTCTACACGATACACAACATCGCCCACCAGGGGCTATTCTCCTACGACTGCCTCAACGGCTGTGGCTTCCGCCCCGACTCCTACTGGGGCACCTTCGAATTCTACGGACAGGTGAACCTCATGAAGGGCGCTGTCAACAACGCCGACGCTGTGACGACCGTCAGCCCGAGCTACTCGTGGGACATCCAGACGCGCGACGGAGGCTTCGGCCTCGACGGCGTGATGGCGGCGAACAAGCAGAAGCTCCACGGCATACTCAACGGCATCGACTACGACGTGTGGAACCCGCGCACCGACGCGCTCATCCCCGCGCACTACTGCGCCGACGACACAGAGGGCAAGAAGGGCTGCCGCCGCGCGCTGATGGAAAAATTCGGCTGGAACGACGACGGACGCCCGCTCGTCATATTCGTCGGACGGCTCACCGAGCAGAAGGGCATCGACATCATGCTCGACGCGCTAGCGCGCTTCATGCCCGACAGGATATACGCGCTCATCATCGGCAGCGGCAGCGACATGTTCAACCGCCGCCTCGAGGACTTCCGCGCGGCCCACGCCGACAGCGTGCGCACCGTCACCGGCTTCAGCGAGGAGACGGCGCACCTCGCCTACGCGGGCGGAGACATACTCGTCATGCCGTCGCTCTTCGAGCCCTGCGGCCTTTCGCAACTCATCGCCTTCGCCTACGGCACGATACCGGTCGCGCGCGCGACGGGCGGCCTCGCCGACACCGTCATCGACGCGGACGGCTCGCCAGACGGCACGGGCTTCCTCTTCACCGACTACCGCATCGACGAACTCGAACGCGCGCTCAACCGCGCGCTCGCCGCGAAGTACGACGCGGAGCGCTGGAGCAGAATAGTCCGCAGCGCTATGAAGAGCGACTTCTCGTGGAACGCCGCCGCCGCGGAGTACGCGGAGCTTTACAAAAAAGTATTAAAGTCAGAATAGGGAGAATAAAGGCGGAGACTGACAAAACGCCTCTGCGGCGATAGACGTATCGGGGCGGAACAATTATAATTAATGTCAGAGAGAAACAGAAAGTCAGTAATATATAACAGAATATCCTTAAAGAGAGGGAGGAATTTATCATGATCCACGGGAAATACGGACGCGTACTCGGCATGATCCTCGCAGGCGGTAAAGGCGAACGGCTTATGCCACTGACGCGCTACCGTGCAAAGCCGGCGGTGCCCTTCGCTGCGAAATACCGCATCATCGACTTCGCGCTCTCGAACATGGTAAACAGCGGTCTGTTTTCAATCTATTGCCTCATCCAGTTCAAAAGCCAGTCGCTCCATGAGCACATAGGCAAGGGCTGGCAGTTCGGCGACGCTCTTCGCGGCAGAGACTTCTTCATCAACGTAGTGCCGGCCCAGATGTGGGACGGCGAGCGCTGGTACGAGGGCACGGCCGACGCGATATTCCAGAACATGCATCTCGTGACGCTCTTCGACGCCGACCGCGTGTGCATCTTCGCGGCGGACCACATCTACAAGATGGACGTCGAACAGATGCTCGCGTATCACATGGACAACAACGCCGACGTAACCGTCGCCGCGTACGTCGTCCCCTCCTCCGAGGCGAGCCAGTTCGGATGCATCGCCACCGACGAGACGGGACGCATCATAGATTTCGTCGAGAAACCCGCCGTTCCGCCGGAGATCCCCGGACGCCCCGGCTTCAGCTACGTTTCGATGGGCAACTACATCTTTGAGCGCGAGACGCTCGAAGAGTCCGTCCTCTCCGACAGCGAGCGAAAGGACAGCAAGCACGACTTCGGCCGCGACATACTGCCGCGCCTCTTCGGCACGCACAAGCTCATGGCCTACGACTTCTCGACCAACGTGCTGCCCGGCGACGACAAGCCCTACTGGAAGGACGTAGGAAGCATCAAGGCCTACTGGGAGGCGCACATGGACCTTCTGCGCCACGAGTCGCCGCTTTCGCTCTACAACCCGCAGTGGCCGATAAGAACGGTCTCCTACTCCGACCCGCCTGGATTCACCTATCCCGACAAGGACCACTCCTGCTCGGTAGACGGATGCCTCCGCGCCGAAGCGAGCCGCGTCCTCGGAGCCTACGTGCGTAAGAGCGTCCTTTCGCGCAACTGCATAATCCACGCCGGCTCCGTCGTCGAGGAATGCATCATCGGACAGGGCGTCGAAATCGGCGAAGACTGCCGCCTGCGCCGCGTCATCGTCGACGCGCACAACAAAATCCCGGCCGGCACGTCGATAGGCTTCGACCCCGTCGCCGACGCCGAGCGCTACCACGTCGACCCCGCCTCGGGAATCGTCGTCGTCGGCATGCCGCAGATACAGCTCCGCAAGGAGAAGAACGTCCCCGGAACGTACGACGCGCTCCAGAACGCTGAGGACCTCGGCTTCTAATTACGGACGAACGCATAACGCATGAAAAGCCCCGCGCTTCGCGGGGCTTTTTTCGTTGACGCGCGCGCGGCGCGCACGCTAGAATTTTTCGTGAAATTACCGGAAAGGGCTGAGCTTTATGGCGAGATGCAGAAGATGCGGAACGATTTACAACGACGGCGCGCGCTACTGCCCGAAGTGCGGCGAGCCGGAGCGTGCGGAACGCGGGCTGTTTCGCGCGCCGCGCCCTGATTCATCGCTCGGCGGAGAAAACGACGAAGGCACGCGGAAACGTCGCGACGGCTTCTTCTCTGTGCCTCTGCCGTTCGCCGTGCTCGTCGTCGGGATTTTGATGAACCCCGCCACAGCACAGTGGATTTTCAAGATTTATCTGCACGCCTCCGCAGCGCTCGGCCTCGACGCGTCTTCGCCCTCGCGCGCCGCGATATGGGCGATGAGCTACGCGCCGTCACTGTGCGGCATGTGCGCGGCCTGCGCCGTGCTCACCTCGTCGATGCGCCGCCACAGGGGAAGCCGCCTTCTGCGCTTCGCGGCGGTCGTGATTTTCATGCTCACGCTGATTTCGCTCGTCTCTACGCTCACGAACTCGCTTTCCTATATTTCAAGCGCCGCACTTAAGTTTTAGTCCGCAGTCTCGTAAGTTTCGCCCGTCTCGCGCGCTTCGTCGGGCGCTACGATGAGCGCGCGGCTCATGTTTTCGAGGATGGTCTTCCCGCCCGCGCGATACCATGACGCGAGCCGCGCGGCGTCGCCGCTCTCGACGAGTTTCTTCATATCCGTGGGCCAGTCGGAGCGCTTCTCCTCGTTCAGAATGTCGAGCGCGACGTAGCCGCGCGCGATGACGACCGCGACGGAGCGCCGCCCTCTGTACTCTATCGTAACAAGCTTCATCATCATAACCTCCGCAAAAATTTTCGATTCGCGCCATAATTATAGCGCGCGGCGCGGGCGCGCGTCTGCGCCGCGAAACTTCCGCCGTCTCCGCGCGTACGCGCCAGCGCCACAAGCCAGGGACAAAGGGGCCGAGCCGCTGCGGGCGCGGCGGTTTCACGGCGGCGCGCGGAGTTCTCGCCGGCGCCTCAAAGCCGCCGCTCTCACGCGAAGCTCGCGCCGCGGCGTATGCGCGATAGATTTCCCGCCGCTTGTTGACAAAGGCCCCGGCACGTAGTAATCTTCACTAAGTTGATAGAGAAGGTGATGTTTATGGCGATCACACAGAAATGCCAATACGCGCTGCGCGCTATATACGAGCTTGCCAGGCGGGGCGAAGGGCCGTGCAAGATAGGGGCCGTCGCCGAGGCGCAGGGCATTCCGGTGCGCTTTCTCGAAAACATACTGAACAGCCTGAAGGGCGCGGGCTTCGTCGATTCCGCGCGCGGCAAGGACGGCGGTTATTTCCTCGCGCGTCCGGCCTCCGCGATAACGGTCGGCGAGGTCATCCGCTTCGTGCAGGGCGACTTCCGCCCCGTCGAATGCGGCGACGAGGACGACGTCTGCTCCGTCTACGGAAGCTGCGTCTTCCGCCCGCTCTGGGAGAGGGCGCAGGAGGCGCTCGAAGCTGTCTACGACGGCACGACCTTTCAGGACCTGCTCGACCAGTCG
Source organism: uncultured Cloacibacillus sp. (assembly GCA_900544635.1). GTDB lineage: Bacteria > Synergistota > Synergistia > Synergistales > Synergistaceae > Caccocola > Caccocola faecigallinarum. The sequence continues at coordinate 15,002 of UQVV01000009.1, forward strand.
GAGGAAAACCGCCACGGCCCCGAGTGCCGCTGCGGTCGAAAGGTTAAAATACAGAAAGCATGATGAGGTGACGGAGATGGAACCACGCGAAGTTTATCTTGATAATTCTGCGACGACGAGGGTAGACCCAAGGGTGACGGAGGCGATGCTTCCCTACTTCTCGGAGCGCTACGGCAACCCGAACAGCCTGCACAGGCTCGGGCGCGAGGCGCGCGAGGCTGTGGACGCGGCGCGCGCGAAGGTCGCGGCGCTGATAAACGCGGAGCCGACGGATATAATTTTCACCGGCGCGGGCAGCGAGGCCGACAACCTCGCGATTAAGGGCGCGGCGTGGGCGCTGCGCGAGCGCGGCAAAGGGAACCACATAATCACGAGCGCGATAGAGCACCACGCGATTCTCGATACGGTCAAGTGGCTCGGGAAGATGGGCTTCGAGCACACGATTCTGCCTGTCGACAGCCGCGGCATGGTGTCGCCCGAGGAGCTCGAAAAGGCCATCCGCCCCGACACGATTCTCGCGACGATTATGGCGGCGAACAACGAGATAGGAACTATACAGCCGGTCCGCGCGCTCGGCGAAGTCTGCCGCGCGCACGGCGTCATGTTCCACACGGACGGCGTGCAGGCCGCGGGGCATATAAAGATGGACGTTAAGGAGCTGCCCATCGACATGATGACGATGGCGGCGCACAAGATGTACGGCCCTAAGGGTCTCGGCGCGCTCTACGTGCGCCGCGGCATAAAGCTCATTCCGACGCTGCACGGCGGCGGACAGGAGTTCGGCCTTCGCTCCGGCACGGAGAACGTACCCGGCATCGTCGGCTTCGGCAAGGCAGCCGAAATCGCGAAGGAGCGCCTCGACAACGGCGAGGACAGGAAGCTCGCCAAGCTGCGCGACTATCTCATCGACGGCGTGCTCTCGCGCATACCGGAGTCGCAGCTGACCGGCGCGGCGGGAGACGAACGCCTGCCCTTCCACGCGAGCTTCACGATAAAATATATCGAGGGCGAAGGGATGCTTCTGCTGCTCGACGCGGCGGGCATCGCGGCCTCGAGCGGCTCGGCCTGCACATCGGGCAGCCTCGAGCCCAGCTACGTGCTGCTCGCGACGGGGCTCGACCACGCGACGGCGCACGGCTCCGTCCGCATGACGATGAGCCACGAGACTACGAAGGAAGATATAGACTACGTGCTCGAGCAGTTCCCGAAAATCGTCGAGAAGCTGCGCGCGATGTCTCCGTTCTGGAATAAAAGATAACGGGGCGAGGAGGAGTAAAATATGTACAACCAGAAGGTAGTGGACTATTTCATGAACCCGCGCAACGCGGGGCGCATCGAGGACGCCGACGCGATAGGCGAGGTCGGCAACCCGAAGTGCGGCGACGTGATGAAGATTTACCTGAAGATAAATCCGCAGAGCGAGGTCATCGAGGATATCAAGTTCGAGACCTTCGGCTGCGCCGCCGCGATAGCGACCAGCTCGATGGTGACGGAGCTTGCGAAGGGGCGCACGCTTCAGAACGCGCTCAAGATTACAAACAAAGAGGTCGCCGACGAGCTCGGCGGGCTGCCTCCGGCGAAGCTGCACTGCTCGCTGCTCGCGCAGGAGGGCATACAGGCCGCCGCGGCCGACTACTATATGCGCCGCGACGGGAAGCTGCCGGAGGGGCTGACGGTGCCCAAGACCTGCATAGCCTGCGGCTGCGAGGCCGAGGAAGAAGAGGAAGAAAGGTTCGTGAGCGAGCATGACAGAGTTGCGGAATAACGCGGCGAAGGGCCGCATCATCGCGGTATGCAGCGCCCCGAAAAAGGGCATGATAAAGCACGACATAGGCGAAGGGACGCTCATCGAGGGCATCGGCCTCGATGGCGACGCGCACGCGGGCTTTATGCACAGGCAGGTGAGCCTCATCGCGATGGAGGACATCCGCACGATGATGGCGAAGCTGCCGAACCTCGTGCCCGGCAGTTTCGCGGAAAACCTTACGACCGAGGGCTTCGACCTCGGCGCGCTGAAAATCGGCGACAGGCTCCGCGTCGGAGAGACTCTGCTCGAGGTCTCGCAGATAGGCAAGGAGTGCCATTCGCACTGCGAGGTCTTCAAGCAGACCGGCGAGTGCATAATGCCGAAGAAGGGCATCTTCACGAAGGTGCTCAGGGGCGGGCGCGTCAAAAAGGGCGACGTGATAGAATACGCGGAATAAGGCAGGGGCCGCCGGAACGGCGGCCTCTTTTTTACGAAAGGCTTAATCATGGGCGACGAACACGAACACAAGCATAAACACGAACATGAGGAAGGATGCGCCTGCGGCTGCGGACATCCGCACGAAGACGGACAGGCTCGCGAGCATGAGCGCTGCGGAGACGGCGAGCATGGACACGCGCATGACCATGAACGCTGCTGCGCGGAGCATGAGCACCATTACGAGCACGAGCATGGCGAAGCCTGCGGCTGCGGCTGCGACCATGCGCACGAGCACGGACACACGCACGACTGCGGCCACGAGCATCATCACGCGCACGGCCACGACGACGGCTGCTGCTGTGCCTCGTGCCACGCCGCGGAGCGCATATTTCAGGAGACGGAGGAGGACGAGCGGCGCGCGGGCGCGGAGTTCCGCCGCGAGATAACATTCCTCGCCGTGACGGGCGCGATATTCTTCGCCGCCTTCGCCGTCGAGGAGCTGCACCTGTTCCGCAGCGAGAGCGCGCACGGCATGCTGCACGCGGTTTTCGCCGTCCTCTACATCATAACGGGCTGGCCC
>UQVV01000010.1 GCA_900544635.1 uncultured Cloacibacillus sp.
ACAGGCCTCCCGTACGCCTCGGCGGCGTATCCGCGCGCGCGGAGATATTCCGCGCCTGAGGTTATTATTCTGTTGAGGCCGTTGTTGAGCTCGTGGTACATGTAGTAGTAGCTGCGCGTCGGGCCGTCCGCGATTTCGCGCAGTATGTGGCGCGGCACGGGCAGCGCGACTGAGACGGCGCGCGGGTATACGCAGCCGGGGACGCCGCTCATGTCCGCGAAGCCCGCGAGCTTTGCGCCCGCATCGTGCAAAAAGGCTCTGAATTCGTCTGAGAGCATGAAATGTTCCTCCTTCCGATGTTTCAGGTTCCTGTCTCAGTTAATGGGCTCTGCTAATTCAACTTTAACATAAAATCTATGTCGTCCCGGAAATTTTCTGCGCCCGACAGCGTTGGGCAAGGTTTATCCGAAAGGACACAGCGCGTTCGCACGAATCTCCGCGGTACAGTGAGCGGGGCGATGAAGTGAACCGTCTCTCTGTAAAGTTAAAACGCTATAAACGATAGAAGCGGCAAAGCAGCGCATACGCTCCGTTTATGTCTCTAACGATTGGGACGGAGGCCATGGACAGACAATTTCCATGGCGACATAATTTTTGTTACAAAGTTAAATTAGTATAAACTCAATATACTATATACGCAAAAAGCCCGCGCTTTGGGCGCGGGCTTTTGTGATGCTTTGTTTCCGATATTAGAGGTAGTTCGCCGCGACGAGGACTTCTTTGACTTTTTCCTCGTTGTGCTTCGCGAACTTGATGACGGGGCCGGTGCAGCCCATCGAGGATTCGGCGTAGATTCCGGCTTTCCAGAGGGCCTTGACGGCGTTCTCTATTTCGAGGACGTCGACGCCGTGGATTTCTTCGTCGGTCGGCTCGGCCGCCGGGGCTTTGACGTCTTCCTCGGCCGCGGCCTGCTTCGGCTGCATGGACTCGATGAGTTCGTCGAGGCCCGCGGCTTTAGCTGCGGCGAGTTCTTTCGCGACTATCGCGGGGAGGCCGTTCTTCGCGGCGGCCGCGTTGAGCGAGAGCGCGGAGGCGATGACGGGAGCGCCGGAGGCGCGGGAGATGATGGAGCGGGCCTTTGGGCTGAACACCTCGGATGCCCGGATTTTCCTGGAGATGACTTTGTTCCATCCCTCGCCGGCGGAGGGGCCGTAGCCCCAGCCCATGGCTTCGTAGTTGCCGCCGGTCGTCCAGGCTCCGAAGAGCTTCATGAGGACGTTTCCGGTCAGGGTGTCGGTGACGCAGACGTCGCCGGCTCCGGCGAGGAGGTCGTTGCCGCGGAATATCGCGCCGCCGTCTTTTCTGATGCTTTCGGCGAATTCGATGTTGTAGCCGTTGTCCTTGAGCTTCTGGAGGGCGCGGAGGACTGTCTGCGCGCCGTCGAGGTTGAGGATTCCGACTTTCGGGTTCGGCACGCCTGCGGCTTTCGCGACGGAGATTCCGTAGATCGCGTTGCGGAGCATGGCCTCGGTGCGGACGGGCGACGATGTGCCGGTCGAGGAGGCTATGAAGCAGGGCTTGCCTTTGCCGGGGGTGAATACCTTTCCTATCGTCGTTACGCCGACGGGGAAGGGATAGTGGAGCGCGACGGCTCCGGCGATGACGCCGTCGTTGAGGGCCTGCTCCATCGCGTGGGCGATTTCGTGCTCGTCGGCCGCGGTCTCAATCCAGTTGAGGTCTTCGTAGCCTTCGAGCTTCGGGCCGATGCAGAAGACCTTTACGGAGGGGTCGTTCTGCTGCGCGAGGCGCGCGCCTTTGCAGAGCTCTTCCTGTCCGAGCTCGCTGCCGTAGGCCATGAGGCCGACGCTGGTCTTTTTGCCGCCGCCGTCTCTGGCTTCTTCTATTATTTCGTTGAGTATGTCGCCTATTAAGGCTTTTACTGCGTTGTCAGCCATTGCACACACCTACTTTTTGAGGGTCGCCGCAAGTTCTCCGAGGCTCTCGAGGATAAGTTCGCGGATCTCGTCTTTGCTGACCGCCGCTTCTTCTTTCTTGGGCTGCGGCTTCTCGATGAGGAAGGAAGCGCCGTCGGCCAGGTTCGTGAGGCGTCCGAGGAAGAGGCTTCCCTTGCCTATGATCATGGCGCGGGTCATCTTTCCGGCGTTGATGGCGTCGATGGCATGTCCGATGAACGGAACGCCCGAGGGGATGTGTCCCTGCGTGTGGACGAAGCCGGTCATTCCGTGCTCCTTCGTGAATTTGACCATGTCGGCCTTCTCGATGGCCTTCTTCATGACGGCGAGGGCCGCGATCATCTTGAAGTTGGCGGTCGGGACGTCTCCGGCTCCGGCGGGGAGGGTGATCTCCGGGTTGTGGAGCTCGGGCGAGAACTTGTCTACGTCGGCGAAGGTGAGGCCGACCTTCTGGAGCGGCTCGTAGGTGAGGACGGAGGTTACCGTCTGCGGCGAAGCGCCGGCGCCGACGGTGTGCTTTCCTACCGCGTCGAGGCGGATGACGGGATGCTCGCCGTCGTCGGGAACGACGAGGGCCGCGAAGGAGCCGATGCAGTTCTCAAGCGCGGGGAGCTGCTTTTTGACGTGGTCGCGCGCGTTCATGTAGAGCTTCGGGATGGCGCCGCCGGCGACTACGGCGACGTTCTTGCGGGTGCCCGCGGCTACCATCGAGGCGGCGGCGAGGGTCGCGTTGACCGGGCCGGCGCAGAAGCCGCGCACGTCGCAGCCGGAGGCGTTCATGCAGCCCGCGATTTCGGCGATGGCTTTCGCGAAGTTGCCGCCGCCGCGCTGGTTCATGTCGCCCGCGGCTTCCTCGGAGCACTCGACTACGAAGTCGATGTCGTTCGGGGTAAGGCCCGCGTTCTTGATGAGGTGGAGCAGGGAAAGAACCGCGCTCGCCTTGTTGCAGATGTTGACCATGAGCTCGTAGGCGGTGAGGTTCGGGTCGACCTCGTGTCCGCGGCGGGCGCAGCCGACTACCTTGCCTTCGAAGTAGAGCGGGAGGGCGCCTTCGTTGGCGGTCTCGTGCTCGATCTCGGAGAGCTCGTGGCCGGCCTCGAGGCGGGCGAGGATGTCGTCGCGCATGAGCGGGTGCTTGGCGACCTTCTCTTTGACGGCCGCGGCGAAGCCCTTCTCAAGCCAGATGAGGTCGAATACGTCGCAGATGTCCATGAAGGCGAGCGTCTCGTCCTCGGGCATGATTTCGCCGTACTTGCCGTAGCGCTGCGCTTCGGGCTCGAGGTTCTGGTACCAGGGCTGCTGGCGCTTCTCGAAGTCTTCTATCTCCATAGCGCCGATGTAGGTGAGGTTCGGGGCGTAGCGCGTGGCTTCGTCGTAATTCTGTTCAAACTTGGGGAGTTCTTTGAGGAATTCCGAATCGGGGTGCGTCTCTCTCTCCACGAAAGGAGTGTTGCCGTACCAGAGTGCGAGCTCCGGCGTGTGGTTGAGTGAATAGGCTGCCGCTTTGAACGCTGCGTTTGGCATTTCTTATATTCCTCCTGTTTTTGTTTGTGCGTCTTTTTATAAAATAAGCCGTCAGGCTATATTTCCATAATCCTACACGTATGTAATTATAAATTTCACGAGCTATTTGGTCATTGTTCACGTGAATAAATAAAAGGGAATCGCGGGCGCGTGAACGGTGCGCTCGGGCATCGCCGCGCGGGCGCTGAAAAAAGCGGGACGGCTTACGCCGCCCCGCGCTTTGTGTTTCTTTAGAATACTGTCTGCTCCGTTACCGGGGTCTCGAGGGCCTTGATAGCCTTGTCGAGGATCGCGCGGCGGATGTGGAGCTCTTCCTCGTGCTTCTTCGTGGGATCTCCGAGGGGATGCGGAATGGCTACGGCCGGGACTATGCGGTTCGCGCCGACCGTCTGGGAAATCGGGACTATCGTGCAGACGTGCACCACAGGGATTCCGTAGGATTCGATCGCTTTGACCATCGTTGCACCGCAACGAGTGCAGGTTCCTCAAGTGGAGGTGAGGATCACGGCGTCGACTCCGTCTTTCTTGAGCTGCTCGCCTATCGCAAGTCCGAATTTCTTCGCGTTCGCCGTGGAGGTTCCGTTTCCGACGGTGGTCGAGAAGTAGCCGTAGAGTTTCTTGAAGACGCCTTCCTTCTCCATCTCGCGGAGCACGTCGACGGGGAGGACGCGGTTCGGGTCGGCGTTGGCGTAGGACGGGTCATATCCGCCGTGGGCCGTCGCGTAGTGCTCGGCGTCGACAGACTGTACGCCCTCGATGCAGTAGGTTCCGAACTTCGTGGCGCTGGAGGCCTCGATGTGGTCGGGGTTGCCCTTCGGGACGATGCCGCCGGAGGTGACGAGCGCGATGGTCGCGTTCTTCATGTCGGTGATGGCCGCCGCGGGCTCGACGCGGTCGAAGCTCGGCATCGGATATTCGGTCTCGAACGCCTCGCCCTTGAGCTTCTTGACGAGCATGTCTACCGCGCGCTTCGCGCCGATCTCTTCCTTGAAGTAGTTGACGCGGACGCCGCGCTGGATGTAGCCGGCCTCTTCGGGCGAACCGGGCTGTCCGTTGGTCTCAAGGACTTTGAGGACGAGCTTCGCCATAGCGGGGATGGCCTTGCCCATGCCGCGCGCGCTGTCGGCGGTCGGTACGATGAAGACCGACTTCTTGTACATGTCGACGCCCGGGTTCTCGGTGTACATGCCGGAGACGGCGGGGATTCCGAGCTTCTTCTGCACCGCGTCGGCTACGCCGCCGGAAGCGGTTCCGTAACGTCCGGCGTTGAAGGCCGGGCCGGTGACTACCGCGTCGGGCTGGAATCCGGCGATGAGCTTGAGGATTTCCTCGTTGGCCTCATCCATGTGCTCGGCATAGTAGCCGTCGCCGCAGATGACCGTTCCGACTACTTCGGCCGCGTCGCCGAGTGCGTTGTTGAGCGCAAGGCCGGGTCCGACTACGCCTTCGCGGGCTTCGGGCTTAACTTCGCCCGCCATTTCCTCTCCGCCGATGCCGGCGTAGAACTGGTTGATGTAGTGTACTATTCTTTTCTTGGTCATTGTCTTAGTCCTCCTACCAGGTCTTGGCGCTGATCGGGTTGAATCCGAGTTCGCAGGTGGCGCCGGTGATCGCCTGAAGTTCGACCTCTATCGAGCCGTCGGGGCGGAGCGATCCGTCGAAGCCGCCGGCGATGATGTTGACGTAGTCGGTGAATCCGATGAACTTCTCCATCGGCGGCAGGACGATCATCATGTTCGCGTTGCCCGCCGTTACGACCGCGGTCGCTTCCGGAGCGGAGTCGGCGAGGGACTGGCTGGCGCCGTCGCGTCCCGCATATTCGTCGGTGACGAGGACGGTCTTGATTCCGGCCTTCTCAGCCTTGGTGCAGTTCATGATGAGGTCGGCGTCCGGGTTGCCGAAGCCTTCTTCGCTGACGATGACGCCGTCGACGCCGAGCATCGTGGCGAGCTTCACGGCGTAGGACGAGCTTCTCTTCTTGTCGGCGAGGGTTACGTTCTCGTTCGTGATGATGACGCCGACGAAGTTGATGTCTTTGCCGTGGCGGTCATAGAGGTTGCGGATGACGGGGTTGTTGAGGTGGACGTAGGTGCTGTTCTTATCGCAGGCGGAAACGCAGTTTCCGGAAACGATGGCGCCGTCCATGGTCTCGTTCGGGTGAATGAGCGAAGGAATGATTTTCTTCGCGTCGACGCCGTAGACGTAGGTGTCGTGGAGAAGTCCCTGGGTCTGGAGCATGTAGATGTAGGCGACCTTCGGGAGCTCCGGATAGGCCTTCATCGCTTCGGCGAAGCAGGGCAGCTCGTAGGTCTCGGTCGTGTCGACATGCGCTCCGGCCTTCCAGGCGGCTTCGGCGATGTAGAACGCGGCGCGGAAGCCGGCCATGCGGCAGGCCTTCTCGTACTCGTGGGCTTCGAGGCCTTCGACGGGCTCGAATACGAGGACGGCGTTCATCGTCTTCGAGAACGGCGTGTAGTCGGCTCCGGGGCCCTGCATGTCGATGATGCCTTCCTGGAATCCGACGATGCGGCCGCAGGTGAGGACGGCGGCGCCTTCGAGGACGAAGGTCTTTCCGCTTCCGACGGTCTCAACGTCGCTCAGCATGCCGGGGAATACCTGGCCTGAGCCTTCGGTCTTGTAGCGCGGTTCGATAACGTCTTTTACCGGGCAGACGCGGACGGATTCGCCGGGACGGGCGAGGTCGGCGTCAAGCGTTTTGAAATGCTCGCTGTCGGCTGCGGCGGCGATGAACTCTTCTTTGTTGATCTGAAGAGTGCCGTCGGCAAGGAGCGCCGTCTTGTCGCCCCAAGCTATGTTCTTGACTTTTGCCTTCTGCAGTTCGAGTTTCATAATGATCCTCCTTGTGGTGTTATTGATGGGATGCAGCGCGCGCAAAACAGTTATTTATCGACCACCTCCGAGTAGCTCTTGACCGGAGATGTCAATATTCCATACTGCCGGAAGGTCTCCTCCAGCAGTATCATGTCCATATAACGGAAGTCTTTTTCTATATTGTCGGCGAGCCGGCCCGGAGGCATGATCCAGTGCGAATTTTCATAGAAACGCACGGAATCTTCGATGAGGGACAGCGACTGTGCGTCCGGCAGGCCGCCGTTTCCGCCGTTGTTTTTCCGCAGCACCAGCGTGCGGTAGGGCTGCTGGTTCGGTTTGAAGTTGCCGTAGAACGGGCTCGCGAGAAGCTCCCAGCCTTCGTGGACGAGGGCGCGGCCCTTCTTAAGCACGTCGAGCGACGATGCGTCCATATATTCAAGGTGCTTGACTAGCCCCTTGAGCGCGGGGTTGTTTGTTATGCAAATATAAGAAAACGAGGACAAACCCATAGGAACACCGCCATCCGATGATATTCCCCTGTTTTCGTCCTCGTTGAAGCCAACGATTCCAGAGTGCCGTCCGGCGGTAATCCCTTGTGCCTGAGAGTTTCAGCCTGCCCGGCCTTGCCCCTTCGGCGCCCATGTGGAGAGAGGGTCTCTCTTACCGCTTTCATCCAGCTTGTTAAGAGTATAACAATATGGCTCTTTCGATGTCAACTTCATATAAAGCGTAAAAACAAAACAGAAGCCGCAAATGAAGTGATTTTTGTCTTTGAGCATAAAAAACAGACGGGCTTCACGAAGAAACCCGTCTATTTTTATTCTGATGCTGAAGCTTATTTTTCTACCACTTGAGTCCCGTGATGAAGACCGCGGTGATGCAGACCGGCGCGATGAGGCGGCATATCCAGAGCCACGCCTTGTAGAACTTGAATTTCAGCTCGCCGCGGTTGCTTATCTCGTCGAGCGCGCCCTTCGTCCAAATCCAGCCGACGAAGATGGAGACGAAGATTCCGCCTATCGGCATTATCGCGTTGTTCGTGATGAAGTCGAGCGCGTCGAGGAAGTCCTTGCCGAAGACCTGCGGAATGTGGCCGCCGACGGAAAGCGCGGAAGGAACGCCGAGCAGCGTGATGGCGGCGCCCATCGCGAGCGCGGACTTCGCGCGGTTCCAGTGCAGCTCGTCGACCGCGAAGGTGACTACGACCTCAAAGAGCGATATGCACGAGGTGAAGGCGGCGATGAAAAGCAGCGCGAAGAAGGCGAAGGAGAAAATCGCGCCCATAGGCATCTGCGCGAAGACCGCGGGCAGCGTCACGAACGTGAGCCCCGGGCCGGAGCCGGCGTCGATGCCGAAGGCGAAGACCGCGGGGAAGATGACGAGGCCGGCCATGAAGGCGACGGAGGTGTCGAGCAGCACGATTGTGCGCGTGAGCTTCGGCATATCCTCATGCGAGCCGAGGTAGCTGCCGTAGGTTATCATGATTCCCATTCCGAGCGAGAGCGAGTAGAAGCCCTGGCCGACGGCGGCGAGTATCCCTTCCGCGCTCACCTTCGAGAAGTCGGGCAGCAGATAGAAGCGCAGCCCCGCCTCCGCGCCCGGCAGCGTGACGGAGCGGACGATGAGAATAAGTATTATGACGAAGAGCGCCGGCATGAGCACCTTGCAGCTCTTCTCTATGCCTCCGCTGATTCCGCGGTAGGCTACGCCGACGACGGAGGCCATGACGACTATGAGGCAGAGTATGGTCAGCACCGGGTCGGAGACGAAGGCGACGAACGCGTCTGCGGCTCCTCCGGAAACAGCCGCCTGCTCCATGAGCCCGCCGAGGGACTTGAACATATATGCGACCGTCCATCCGGTTATGACGGAGTAGTAGGAAAGTATGACGAAGGCGCAGAAGAAGCCGAGCCAGCCGACGAGCGGCCACGCGCCGCCGCCGAGCTTCTTGAACGAGCCGACGGAGTCGAGGCGCGCCTTGCGCCCTATCGCGAGCTCTGCGAGCATTACCGACGTGCCGATGAAAATGACGAAAAGCAGATAGATGACGACGAGCGCGCCGCCGCCGTATTTGCCCGTGATGTACGGGAAGCGCCAGACGTTTCCGAGACCTATCGCGGAACCTGCGGCGGCCATGATAAAGCCGAACTTACTCCCCCACTGATCCCTTTTGCCTGAATTGGATTCCAAAGGACCCACTCCTTTCAGATTTACCGCGGCGATAAAATAAACATAATTACAGACATTACGTATTTATATCTGTCTCCGCGGCCTTTTCACTTATATAGCACAGATACGGCATGAAAACAAATGTCAGACAAGTTTATTTTATTTTCCGCCTTGTTTTATATGCCTTTTTTAGCGGCGTGTTTTATTTTCTTCGCGCGAAATTCAGTCGGCGTATAGGCGGCGCGCGATAAAAAAATAAACCGCACAGCCCTTTCGGGTCCGTGCGGTTTATTTTTTATTTCTGTCAGTCTTCGGCGGGTATGTTTACCCTCGCAATGTCGAGCGCGCGTCCGGTCTCTCCGTCTATCTCGACGACGACGCCCTGGAACCTCACGCGCTCCTCGCATACCTCGAAGCGGCTAGGCGTCCCCATGAGAAATTTCGGCATCACGGAGTCCGCGCTCATGCCGATTATCCCTCCGTGTCCGCCGGTCATTCCCGCGTCCGAGAGGAAAGCCGTGCCTCCCGGCATTATCTCCTCGTCGGCGGTCTGCACGTGCGTGTGCGTCCCCACAATCGCGGAAACGCGCCCGTCAAGGTAGACGCCCAGCGCGCGTTTCTCCGACGTGGCTTCGGCGTGGATGTCGACGAATACGGACGGAACCGCGCAGTCTGCAAGTATTGCGTCGGCGGTCCGGAAAGGACAGTCGAGCGGCGGCATAAAGGTCCGTCCCTGCAGGCAGAGGACGGCGAGCTTCTCCCCGTTCTTCTCGTAGACCGCGAAGCCTCGTCCCGGCGTCCCCTTAGGATGGTTTGCGGGGCGCAGGACGTTCGGCTCGGAGTCGAGCATCGGGACGAAGTCCTTTTTGTCCCAGACGTGGTTGCCGTTGGTCAGAACGTCTATCCCGGCGGAGAACAGCTCGCGCATGACCTTTTCCGTAAGTCCGAAGCCCGCGGCGCTGTTTTCGCCGTTCGCTATGACGAAGTCGAAGCCGCCGAACTCCGCGCGCAGGCGGGGAATCATCCTCGCTGCCGCCGCGCGTCCGGGACGGCCCATGATGTCTCCGATGAAGAGCACGCGCATGGCGGAGCCTACTTCGCGTACTCCACGGCGCGCGTCTCGCGTATCAGCGTAACCTTTATCTGTCCGGGATAACGCAGCTCTTCCTCTATCTTGCGGGCGATGTCGTAGGCAAGCTTCTGCATCTCGCCGTCGTCTGTGACGGTCGGCGCGACGGCCACGCGCACCTCGCGTCCGGCCTGTATGGCGAACGCTTTGCTGACGCCGGAGAAGGTCTTGGCGACCTCTTCGAGCTTCTCGAGGCGCTTCACGTAAGCGTCGAGGCTCTCGCGGCGCGCTCCGGGGCGCGACGCGCTGACGGCGTCCGCGGCGGCGACCAGCACGGCGTATATCGTCTGCGGCTCCTCGTCCTCGTGGTGCGAGGCTATCGCGTTGACGATGTCGGGGCTCTCGCCGTAGCGTTTGGCGAGATCCGCGCCTATCTTCGCGTGCGGCCCTTCGATCTGGTGGTCGACGGCCTTGCCTATATCATGAAGAAGCCCCGCCCTGCGGGCCTTCTGCTCGTCAAGTCCAAGCTCCGCAGCCATGACGCCGGCCAGATGCGCGACCTCGAGGCTGTGCGCGAGCGCGTTCTGTCCGTAGCTGGTGCGGTAGCGCAGCTGTCCGATTATCTTCGCGAGCTCGCTGTGCATATTCTTGATGCCCGTTTCGAGAAGCGCCTCCTCGGCGGTCTCGATTATCTGCGCCTGAACGTCCTTCTCCGCGCGTTCTATTATTTCCTCTATACGCGCCGGATGAATGCGCCCGTCCACGACGAGCCGCTCAAGCGACAGACGCGCCACTTCGCGCCTCACGGGGTCGAAGCTGCTCAGCGTCACCGCTTCCGGCGTATCGTCGACTATGAGGTCGACTCCGGTCAGCGTCTCGAAGGTCCTTATGTTGCGTCCCTCGCGTCCGATTATGCGTCCTTTCATCTCGTCGGACGGGAGGTTGACGACGCTCACGACTACGTCGGAGGTGAACTCGACGCTGCACCGCTGTATCGCGGTGGCGACGATTTCCTGAGCGCGGCGGTCGGCGTCGCGCTTCGCACGCTCTTCGAGCTCCTTGAGGCGGAGCCCTATGTAGTGGTTGGCGTCCGCTTCGACCTCGGCGAGAAGCTGCTCGCGCGCCTCTTCCTGCGTGAGCTGGGCTATCTGCTCGAGCTTAGCGATAAGTTCCTGTTCCTGGTCCGTGAGCCTGTCGAGCTTCGACTGCACCTGCTCGTTCTTGCTCTTCAGCTCTTCTTCCTTGCGGCTGATGTTCTCGAGCTTCCTGTCGAGGTTCTCCTCTTTCTGCTCGAGGCGGCGTTCCGCACGCTGCAGCTCTCCGCGGCGCTCCTTCGTGTCGCGGTCGAGCTCCTGTCTCAGCCTGTGTATCTCTTCCTTGCCCTCGGCGATGATGTCGCGTTTGACCGTCTCCGCCTTTTTCGAGGCCTCCTGAACAATCCTGTCGGCCTCCGAAAGGGCTCCTCTGAATTTTCTTTCCTCAGTTTTCTTGTGATATGTAAACCCTCCGAGCGCGCCTACCGCGAGCCCGGTGATCAAGCACAGCACAATAGTGGTAAGTTCCCATTCCATTTTCCCTTCACCTCATATTCAGTTGTCATGGTACGTTAAGTGTTTTGTCAGACGTAAAATTGTATGAAAGACGCTACATAATGAATTTTATGCCAACGTTTGGTATTTTACATAAAAAAACGACACTTCACAAGGGGGAGGAACGAGAGGCGGCTCCAGAGCTGGCGCGCGTGGCCGCGGAAACGGCGCGTATTTGGGGAAAACGCGCACAAAAAACGCGCCAGCCGTAAAGGCGAGGCGCGTTTTCGCTGTACGAGATTTTCCGATAGTTTTTGCTACGCCTTCAGCTGGCCCTTCTCGTCGAAATCGTTGAGGGCGTTGCTGACGACCTTGGCAAGTCCGATGACCGCGATGAGGTTCGGGATGACCATGATTCCGTTGAAGAAGTCCGCGAGCTGCCATACGAGGTCGAGCTTCAGCGTGGAACCGAGGATTATGAAGAACATCGCTATGCATCTGAATATCGGGAGCGGCTTGTTGCCGAAGAGGTACTTCACGTTCTGCTCGGCGAAGAAGTACCAGCCGATGATCGTCGAGTAAGCGAAGAAGAAGATGCAGACTGCGACGAACGGCGAGCCGAGGCTTCCGAGTCCGGTCGTGAAGGCCTTCTGCGTAAGAGCGCTTCCGCTCGTTACGCCGTCGAGCGATCCGGTCGTGAGGATGATGAGGGCGGTCATCGTGATGATCATGAACGTGGTGATGAAGACGCCCATGATAGCGACGAATCCCTGCTCCGCCGGGTGCTGGACCTTCGCCTGCGCGTGAGCGTGCGGCGTGGAGCCCATACCGGCTTCGTTCGCGAAGAGTCCGCGCGCGACGCCGTAGCGGATGGCTTCCTTCATCGTGACGCCGATGATACCGCCGGTGGCGGCCGCCGGGTCGAAGGCGCCCTGGATTATCATCTTGAAGGCCGGGATTATCATGCCGGCGTGCGTGGCGAGGATGTAGAGGCCGCCGACGATGTAGCACATGGCCATGATCGGGACGAGCTTCTCGGTGACGGAGGCGAGGCGTGCAGTGCCGCCGAAGAAGACGAGTCCGCTGATGACGGCGAGGATTACGCCGACGAGGAGCTGGTTGACGCCGAAGGCGAGGTGGAAGGACTCAGCGATGGAGTTCGACTGGACGGAGTTGCCGACCATGCCGAGGGCGATGATGATGCATATCGAGAAGAACACCGCGAGCGGCTTGCACTTAAGTCCTTCGCTGATGTAGTAGGCCGGGCCGCCGGTGATTTCGCCGGTGGGTCTCCTGACCTTGTAGGTCTGCGCGAGGACGGCTTCGGCGAAGATCGTCGCCATGCCGAGGAACGCCGCGCACCAGATCCAGAAGAGGGCTCCCGGACCTCCCATCGTAAGAGCCGTGGCGACTCCGACGACGTTGCCCGTTCCGACCTGGGCCGCGACCGCGGTCGCGAGCGCCTGGAAGGAGCTCATACCGTCCTTGCCGGCCTTAGCTCCCGAGAAGGAGAGCTGTCCGAAGGTGTATTTGACGGCCAGACCGAACTTGCGGACCTGGACGAAGCGGAGTCTCAGCGTGAAGTAGAGACCCGCGCCGCAGAGAAGCGGAACAAGGCAGAAGTTACCCCAAAGATAGCTGTTCAGGGTTGTTATGAGTGCTGTTAACTGATCCAAAGGTACCAACCTCCATTACGTTTTCAAACGTGACTCTTTTCACTACCCAAGTTGCATACGATACGCGCGCTGTCCCATCTGGCAGATACTATACAGAATAGAACCTCGCCTTGTCAAATTTATAATTTTGTTGAATTTCATATAATTACAAAAAACGAGCCTTTCGCGCCGCAAGGCTGCGGAAGCGGCGCTGAGGCGCAAAGAAAAGCGGAAGCGCGGCTCCGTTATTGAATATTCGATTTTGTGCCGAGCAACAAAAATCGCCGCTAATGGCGGCAAAAACGGAAATCCTTCACAAAAGGCTGATTCTTATGCGCGGGGTTACTTTTTACGTTCGGAGGTTTCCGCCGGCGGAAGTCCGCCGCGCGCGGCTAGCTCCTGCACGTCGCGGCGCGCGAGCATCGCGAGCTCCGCGTCGCGCGCTAGATCCGCGGCTTTGAGCCCTGCGTCGCCGTGCTGCGCTATGCCCGCGAGCTCGCCCGCGCCGCGCGTCTCCAAATCTATGCGCGCTATCTCGAAGCCGTCGTTCGTCGCGGCGAATTTCCGAAGCCGCGGCGCGTCCTCCGCAGCGTTCGAAAGCAGGATGCAGACGCCGCGCCGCGCGCCGCGCCCTACTCGGCCGCGGAGCTGGTGGAGCTGCGAGAGGCCGTAGCGCTCGGGCGATTCTATGACGATAACGCTCGCCTCCGGCACGTCTATGCCGACCTCGAGCACCGTCGTGCCGACGAGCAGCTGCGACGCGCCGCTTCGGAAGTCCGCGAGCGCGCGCTCCTTGTCCGCGCTCTCCATCTGTCCGTGGACGAGCGAGATTTTTACGGGCGGCAGCTTCTTCACGAGCCATTCGTAACGTTTGACCGCGGAGACCGCCGCGCCGTCTCCTTCCTCGACGCGCGGGCATATCCAGTAGATGCGGCCGCCCGCGAGAATTTCGCGCGCGGCGAAGCGCAGCAGCTCCGGCAGCTTCGCGTAGTCCGCGAGCCGCGTTTCTACAGGCGTTCGTCCGGCAGGGACGGAGTCGATGACCGACAGGTCGAGGTCGCCGTAGAGAGTCAGCGCCGTCGTGCGCGGTATCGGCGTAGCGCTCATCATCAGCAGGTGAGGATGCGCCGCGTCCGCCAAGAGCCGCCCGCGCTGTCGCACGCCGAAGCGCTGCTGCTCGTCTATGACGACCGCGCCTAATTTACGGAATTTCAGCTTTTCGGAGAGAAGCGCCTGCGTCCCGGCGATTATCCACGCGCTTCCGTCCGCCGCCGACGCCTCTGCCTTCCGGCGCGCCGCGGCGGGCATCGAGCCTTTTATAAGCAGGCATTCGCCCTCGGCGAGCGGGATATATTTTTTCATCTGCGCGCAGAGCTGCCCGGCGAGCGCCTCCGTCGGCGCGAGCACCGCGCACTGCGCTCCGCCGTCGCATATCGCCGCCGCGAAGGCCGCGGCGACGGCGGTCTTGCCCGAGCCGACGTCGCCCTGGAGCAGCCTCGCGCTCTGCGCTCCGGCCGACGCGCCGTCGATTATCTCGTCTATTACTTTTTGCTGAGAATCGGTAAGTTTGAAAGGAAGGTTTTCCATCATAGCGCGGAAGAGGGGGCCGCGTTCTGCCCGCGCCGCGCCGCTTTTCGCGTTTTTCGCGCGCGAGGCCGCCATCGCGAGCTGGAGCGCGAAGAGCTCGCCGTAGGCTATGCGCCGCCGCGCCTCCTTCCAGCTCTGCGGCGAGTCCGGCGCGTGCATCTGCGCGACAGCTTCCGCGAGCGGCATCAGTTTGTTTTTTTCTGTAATTTCATGCGGAATAGGGTCTTTTAGGAGCGGCGCGTAGGTTTTCACCGCAGCCGCGATCGTCCGGCAGAGCCAGTTTTTCGGCAGCCCCGCCGTGAGCGGGTAGACGGGGACGATGCCGGCGAAGCTTTCCGGCCCCGCGCCCTCTTTCAGTATTTCGAACTCGGGCGAGAGCATTTCAAAGACGCCGCCGCGGAGCGACGGAACGCCGTAGAGCGCGGCGCGCGTCCCTTCGCCAAGCGAATTTTCAAGCCCTTTGATGTTGAACCATACGGCGTCAAGCAGCCCGCTGCCGTCGGAGAAGCGGCACTTTATAAGCCTGCGTCCGCGTCCCGGGAGCGCGCGCGCCTCGCAGCCGCGCGACTGCGCGATTACGACGGAGGGCGCGCCGGGCACGAGCGCGGAAATTTTTCTGACGTTCCTGCGGTCCTCGTACTTTCTCGGGAAGAAGAACAGCAGGTCGTAAATTGTGCGGAGGCCGAGCTTTTCAAGCAGCGCGGCCCTGCGCGGCCCCGCCCCCTTTATGACGGAGAGCGGAGCCGAGAGTCTTTCATCCACGGCGGGCCGCCGCTATTTCAGTATCTCCTGCGGGTCTACGCCGAGCATCCCGCACGCCGCGGCGAAGTCGCCAGGCTCGGATTTTAGCTGCGGCTCTTCCGCGGCCTCTGGCTGAGGCTCGTCCGCGGGCTTCTCGCGCACTTCGAGGACGCTGTCCACCGCGCCGCCGAGCTGCGAGTTCATCGCCTGGTTGAGCTGGTTGTCGAACTTCGCGAGGATTCCGCGGAACTCCTGCGCGTACATGTCGCGGATGTTGCGTATCTGCTCGACGCCGGCGCGCAGCCGCTCGGCCTCACTCGCGGCCTCGCGGCACATAGCGTCGGCCTGCTCCCTGGCGTCGGCTATTATCTTGTTCGCCTGCTCGCGCGCGCTCTTCACGCGGTCGTCGGCGCTCTTCTGCGCCATGAGCAGCGCTTCGTGGAGCACGTCCTTCATCCTGTCGTACTCGGCGAGCGCCTCCTGCTTCGACGCGAGGTCGCGCTCGAGCTCCTTCGTCCTCTGGTTGTAGAACTGGAGCGTCTCGGCGACGTGGTCGAGAAACTCGTCAACCTCCGCCGCGTCGTAGCCGCGCAGGCTCTTTTTGAAGGATTGGTTCACAACGTCAAGAGAGGTTAAAAGTTCGGACATTTCATCTGCTCCTTTATATAAAGTCGGTTTAGCCGTAATTTCTCGGACCGAATATCGCGCTGCCGACGCGGACTATCGTGCTGCCCTCTTCGACGGCGAGCGCGAAGTCGCCGCTCATGCCCATTGAGAGCTCCGGCAGCGGAAGGCCGGAGGCCGCCGCGAGTTTATCACG
Organism: uncultured Cloacibacillus sp.; assembly: GCA_900544635.1. Lineage (GTDB taxonomy): Bacteria > Synergistota > Synergistia > Synergistales > Synergistaceae > Caccocola > Caccocola faecigallinarum. Next base: position 15,840 of record UQVV01000010.1, read on the forward strand.
CAGCTCACGCAGTCCGCCGAAAGTGGCGCGCAGCACCGCTTCGTCATCCGTGTCCTCGGCGACGGTCATGAGCCCCTCGACATGAAGCGACGGCGCGCTTTTTATTATGCTTTCGAGAAGCCGCTCCGCCTCCTCGGGCGCGACGCCGCTTTTCGCGGGCTCGCGCGACATGTTGACCTCTATGAATATCGGGAAGGTCCGCTCCGCACCGCCCTCGCGCAGCACGCGGTCCATCGAGCAGGCCGTTTCGAGCGCGTCTATGCTCTCGACCAAATCGAAGTTCTCGAGCGCGCGGCGTATCTTGTTCCGCTGAAGGTGGCCGATGAGGTGCCACGGGCAGCACGGCGTGCCTTCGGGCCATGCGGCGCGTTTCTCCGCCGCCTCCTGCACGCGGTTCTCGCCGACGAGGTCGAGCAGCGGAGCCGCTTCGAGCATCATTTCGAGCGGGTGGAACTTTGTGACGCCCATGAGGCGCACCTCGTCCGCCCCGCGGCCCGCGCGGCGCGCGGCCTCTGCGATTTCGCCCCTTATCCTTTCGACGTTTTCTTTTATAGCGCTTACCAAAGCTGTATCCTTCCTTCTCTCGCGGAGGCGGCGTCCTCTACGACGGCGTCTCCGACGGATATTCCCTTAGTGACGAGGAACATGCCGCCGTTCAGCGTCTTTCCGGAGACGGGCGCGAAGACGACGCGCGCGCCGCGGATCATGTAGACTCCCTTTTTGCCGCCCTTTTCGAGCAGCGCGCTCTGCGGAATCATCGCGCCGCGCGTCTGCCCCGCGTCGACGATGAGCTCGTAGCTGCGCGACATCAGCATTTCGGGCGGGAACCACGGCATCGCGAGCGCGAATTTCGTCAGCTTGCCGTCCTTGCGCGTGACGCGCACCTCGGCGTCGGATATCGTGTCCTCGGCGTCCATGCGCACGCGGAGCTTCTCGCTCTTGAGCTGCTTCGCTATGTCGCCCCGCGAGGGCAGGTAGCCGATGAAGCGCAGCTCCTGCGGCTGCTCGGCTATCTTGCCTATCATCTGCCCGCGCGCCACCTGCGCGCCGTCGCCGAAGTAGCGCAGCTTCGATTCCTTTGTGAACTCGCTGCGCTTCGCGTGCCAGAGCGTCGAGTAGCGCCAGCCGTTTTCGCGCCCGTCCTTGCCGGCGACGAAGTAGCCCTGCTGGTAGGCCTTCACCTCGCGGCCTCCGACTCGGGCGACGACGGCCCCGCGCGGCACGCGCACCGGCCCCTTGCCGAGCGGGTAGACGCAGACGCCGGAGGCCGGCGCGCGGATGACGTTCTCTTTCCACAGCAGGAAGCCGCGCACGCGGACGAGCTGCGTGTCTATTCCCGGAGTAGCCCACGTTATGTCGGGGTGGAGATATTCGTACCTGTCGAAATAGAGCTTGAAGGCCCAGACCCACAGCACTATTATGACGAGCACGCCGAGCCAGTAGGTTATGCTGAAGGCTCTGTTTTTTTTCTCCGGGACGTACTTCCTTACCATTATTATATTACTTGCGCGGCTCGACTCCGCAGAGCGCGGCGGCCTCGGCGAGGCTGCCGCATACGCGCCACGCGCCCGCCGCGAGATGCTGCTCCGCGCCGAAATTTCCCGTCGTCACGCCTATGCCGCGCACCCCCGCGGCCGCGGCGGTCTTCATGTCTATGTCGGTGTCGCCGACGTAGACCGCCTGCGCCGGTTCGACGCCGAGGCGCGAGAGCGCCGTCAGAAGAGGTTCGGGGTCGGGCTTCGCGTGCGTCACGTCCTCAAGGCCGATTATCACGTCGAACTTGTCCGCGATGCCGAGATACTCGGCGGGGTTGCGCGCGAACTGCCTGTTCGAGA
>UQVV01000011.1 GCA_900544635.1 uncultured Cloacibacillus sp.
GGGGAGGGAAGCGCCGCTGCGCGGCGCGGGCGTCGCTTTGGCGGACGCCGCGGAATTTTCGGAGGCCGGTGCGGATTTGCCGCGGCGCAGCGCGGCGGAGAGCTTTTCGGCGAAACGCGGCATCTTCATCGCTCGATCCTCCATTCGCCCTCTTTTACCTTCTTGAGCGGCAGCATGTTCGTCATGCGCAGCATTTCGAACATGCGGTCGAGCTCGGGCGGCGCTTTGACGAGCAGCCGCGCGCGCACGAGCCGCATCGCGGAGGGTGAGATCTCGGCCGAGCCGGAAATCGAAGTCGGCCCGGTGAAGGATATGTCTTCTACTATGACTGTATTCTCCGTCACGCGAACGGAGGCGCTGCCCGAGTTCCACTCTACCGGCTGGCGCGTCACCGGCACGAGGCTGCCGCGGCCGAAGGTCAGCCGCGCGCTCTTTTCACCCGAGAGCAGCGACGAAAGTATGTCCGGCTCGACGGAGACCTCGCGCAGGCTCGCGCGCGCGACGGGAAGGTCGGCGTTCACGCCTTTATACGAGAAGGTTTTTTTGAAAAGCCCGGAGACTTCCGAGGACGAGGCCGTGACGTAGACGCCGCGCGATGCGGCCTCCTTCGCGGCGAAGGCGAAGAGCGACGAGCCGAGCGCGTCCCACGGGAAGAAAATTGCGATTCCGATTATAAGTCCGGCGAGAGCCGCGGCGGCGCGGAGAAGATTTTTTTTCATTCCGTCTCCCCCTCTATCGTCAGCGCGGCGTTGAGCAGCCGCCCGTCGCGCCGCGCCTCGAGGAGGCGCACCTCGGCGGTCTTGACCGTCAGGCCGCTTTTGCGTATTTCGTCGGCGAGCGATTCGAATTCGTCGGGATAGAGCCTGTTGACCTGGAGCGCAAGCCCGGCGGGCGACGACGAAAGCTGCGCCACCTTGGCCTGGAGGCCCGTCTTGTCCAGAATCGCGGAGACGGCGGTCAGCGGCTCCTCGGCGGAGACGACGCTGCGCTCTGGGTACGAGCGAAGCTCCGAAGCGCCCCTGAGCACCAGCTCCGCCTCGCGCAGCCGCGCTTCGTTCGCGCTCTTCGCCGAGAGGGCGAAGCCAAACGCGGCGAAGAAGGCGAGCCACACGGCGAGCGCCGCGAGCGCGAAGCGCCTGAAGCGCGGAAACTCCGGCGCGTTTTTAAGCTCTTCGAGATTGTGCAAAATCATTTGGCGCGCCCCCCTTCCGTGAGGTGGAGGCTGAAGCGCATGCCGCCGCCCGGAATCTGCTGCACGTCGCCGAGGCGCACGGAGAAGCCGTTCTTCGAGAGCGCCTCGCGCAGCGTCTGGATGTCATCGGTCTTCTGCGCGCGGCCCTCGAGCTCCGTGCGCTCTATGCCGTAGCGCAGCGCGTCGAGGCGCATCGTATCGGGCGCGGACTTCCACGCCGCGGCGACGCCCGCGAGGACGCCGTCGAACGAGAGCTGCACGCCGCCGCCAGAGACGGCGCGGAGCCGCCGCGTGACGGAGGTCAGGGGCGCGCGGCTTTCCTCGCCGAGCGCGAGCGAATATATCTCCGACGGTGCGGAGGCGAATGAATCCTTCATAAAGACGTTCTGAACGAGAAGCAGCAGCGACAGCGCGAGGCAGAAGACGCCTGCCGCCGTGACGGCGCGCAGAGCGGAGTAGGCCGACGCGAAGAAGCTCTCGCGCCGCTCCGCCGCGGAAGCGCCGCTGTTTGAAAAGTCGAGCGCCGCAATCGACGGAGAGGCCGCGAAGGTCGCCTCGCCGGCGCGCTGGAGTTCCGCGGGCGATATGCCGTCCGCATCGAAAATCCTGACGTTTTCCGCGGCTATCTCGCCGCCCGCGGACTGTGCGTAACCGCGCATCCAGCGCACGGCCTCGTCAGGCGCACATTCCCCGTCCGAGAAGCAGCGGTAAAGCCTCGGCTCGTAATCCTCGGCCCACAGCGCGCAGGAACAGCCCCCCTCGCGCCAGACGACGAGGCCGCAGCCGTCCGTTTCCGAAAGCAGGGCGAGCGGCGCGGGGATGAATGCGGCCTTATCGCCGAGCCGTTTTTCATAATCCTCTATCTCGGCGCGCGAGGCGAACCACGCGGCGCCGCGCGTCGAAGAAGCGCCGCGCTCCGTCACCTGCGCCGCCATGGAAAGCGCGGCCCCCGCGCCGGTCAGCGCGCGGAATTTCAGCTCGAGCGCGCCGCGCAGCCCGACCTTCCGCCCGAACGGGAACGAAAAAGGATAGGCTGCAGCGGTGCGGAACGGCACGCAGCAGACACGCCGCTCGCCCGGCGAAAGCGGCGCGTCCGCAAGACGGGCCGCAGTATAGAATTTTACCTTTCCGTGAAAAGAGGGAGCCTCCGCCGGGATCAGGGAATTCAGCTTATCTCTAAAATCTTTCAGCAACAGATATCTCACCCTCCCGGCAGTCTATTCTTCCCAGCTGTACGCTCCGGAGCCGCCGCGTTCGACGACGACCCTGTAGTTCCTGACGTTTCCCGCCCCGTCTGAGACCTTGACGCTCAGCAGGAAATGCGTGCTCTCGAAGCCGATTATGTTCGCGAGCTTCGTCGTGAGGCTCGCGGGAAAGCCCGGCACGTTCCGCAGCCCTTCCATATCCTTTATAGGATTCACGAGGCGGTATGCCGCGATGCTGCGCGCGTGCGACGGCGTCAGCGCGTCGTCGAGCACGGCCAGCACCTCCGGCGCGGCGACGTTGACGTTTATCTTCTCGCCGCCGACTACCGTCACGTACCGCGCGAGGCCGCCGGGAATCTCATCTGTGCCCCAGAGGACGCCGTCCGTTATCTCCGGCATCGCGCGCAGCTCGCTCAGGTCTGAAATCATCCTATTGATGTTCGTATCGCGCTCCGCGCCGCCGAGCCTCTGGTCCGTGTCGGCGTCTATGAAGTCGACGACCTCCCACGCGAGGCGCGGAAGCTCGAGCGCCTCCCAGACGTTTTCCCACGCCGTCTCGTATTCGGAGCGCGGCGTCACGCCGTCCGGGAGCAAAAGTCCGCTTATCGGTATTTTATCATTTAACGGGCGGATTTGTACTTCAGCCGTGTAATCGCCTATCTCCAATTTTACATGCTCGTAGGGGTCGTAAAGAGACTCCGTCGGACCGTCATAGCCGTTCCGATCCTCGGCTATGCGCCGGCTCATGATGTTGACGGCGATCTCTGCGACGCTGCGGAAACGGTATATCCTCTCGCGCGAAGCCTCCGCGCGCGCCTCTGTGCGGGCGAACCAGGCGAAAGCGGTCGCAGCGGTCAGCAGCGTCGCCGCCGCTATCATCACAGATACTAGGATGAAGCCGCTATTTCTCCGCATTTACAAACCTCTCGGTGCGCGTGTACGAACCTTCGGAAAGGACGATCTCCGTGCGGAGAACCGGCGGGACCCAGCCCTCGTATTCCTTCCGCTCCCATTCGTCCCCCTTTGGGAAATAGAAGCGCAGGCCGCGCGCCGTCGATAAAATCAGCTCGCCGTCCTTCGCCTCGAGGTCGTCGGGGTCGATGTCCATCGGCTCGGGAACGTCCGCCGACTCCGCGCCGAATACGTCGCCCGACTGCGCGTGCAGCGAAGGCTGGCCGCATATCACCCAACGGTAGAGGCCGGGGGCTTCGCCGCTGAACGAGTCGTCGGGCAGCACGCGGTAGACTACGACGCCGGCGCTACGCCCCTCGTACTTCGGTGCGGCGCTCCACATCACGAGGCGGTCGTCCGCGTCGTTTCCGAGGCTCTCCTCGTGTATTATCCTGACCGATTGGAACGACGGATTGCGCAGCGCGAGCCGCAGGTCGCGGTACATCGCGTCCGCCGCGTCGCGCGCGTTGTGCCGCCGCCCCCAGCGAGCCTGGGCCTCCTCGAGCGAGCGAACCGTCACGACGAGCGGCGCGAGAGCCGCCGAAGCTATTATCCCGACGAGGCCGACGACCAGAAGTATCTCTATGAGCGTGAATCCGCGCGCGCGTCTATTTTTCATCGCGGGACGCTCCGCCGCCTGCGGGGACTTTTTTATACGAGCTCGGCGAAAGGTATGTGACGAGCTCGCTCATCAGCGCGAGGTCGTTCGTCTCGCGCGCGTAGCGCAGAAGCTCGACGAGCTGCTTCGCCTGCGGCTTCGTCCGGAAGCTGCGGTAAAGCGCGCCGATTCCCGCCTCGAGATCCTCGGGGCGCTTCGTCGCCCTCGCTGTCGCGATGATGTGATAGGCCAGCTGCTCGCCCGCCTCGTCGCGCTCCATGAGGCTCTTCCGCGCGCGGTTGATGAACGACGCCTGAAGCGCCGCGTCCTTCGTGCGCACCGCCGCGAGCAGATACCTGTCGGCGCGGCAGCCGTTATAGAAAAAGACGAGCCCCGCCGCCGCAACTACCGCGACGAACAGACCGAACACGCGGTAGACGAAATCGCTGCGAATCTCCTGCCACGAGGCCGCCGACGTGAAAAGCTCGCGGTTCGCCCACGCGAAGGCGAGCGACATCCATATCGCGTTCTCGATGCGGTGGAACGGGCGGCTGAAAAGCGCGTCGAACCATATCAGAAAGAGCATCGCGCAGCCCCACATCGCGCCGGGCGACAAAGTCCTGCGCATCGTCAGAGCGCGCGCGAAACTCCAGAGCCACCACGTCCCGGCTGCGAAAAGCGCGGCCGCGCCGAAAATCCCAAGCTCCGCCAACAGCTGCAGATACTCGCTGTGGGCCCAGTAGGTGAACTGCCATTTAAGCTCCGGGTGCGTCTTGAAGGCCTCGCGCTGCCCTTCGAGGTAATGCCATTTGTAATGGCCGAGGCCGGCGCCAGCGAGCGGATGGAGCTTGAATACGTTCCAGCTCGTGATCCATATCTCGCGCCGCGCGCCGATGTTAGAGGTGTTGAGCAGCATGTCGCTGGTCTTGTTTATCAGCGCGTATGCGCGGCTCCAGCCGAAGTATGCCGTGCAGACGTTGACCGCGAGCATGAATACGACGAGCGCGAACGCCGCGCCGATACGCCTCGTCAGCGCGCGCCCGTCTTCCCGGCAGTTACGCGCGGTCAGCGCGAGCGCCGCCGTCCCGACGAAGAGCGCTAGCATCCCAGCGCGCGTCGTAGAGTTCCAGAGCCCCCATGAGTTGAAAGCGAGCAGGAAGAGGTTCACCCACATCGGCAGCCTGCGCCGCGCGCAGCCGCAGAGCGGAGACGAGTAGACCATGTGAAGATATATCCCGTTCATCGCCGCCATCGCCATCCAAAGGCCGAACATCTCCTGCTGCCCCGTGTTGCCGATGTAGTTGCCGGGCACGTTCATTATCAGCGGGCAGATATCGTTCATGTCGCGTATCAAAAGCTCGGCGAAGACGACGTTCACGGCGGCGTTGAGGTTCGCAAGCCAAAGGACGCGGCGCAGCGCCGCCTGAGAGCCGAAGAGGTTGTAGCAGAAAATATAGGCGGCGAGCAGCGACGCGAGGAAGAACCACTCCTTGAAGTAGGTCGACCAGGCGAAGATGTCGCACCAGAAGGGCTGCAGAGAGACGAAGGCGAGCAGGCCGAGCCATACCGCGCCGAAGAGGTCTAGGCGGAAGCCCGTCCGCTCCGCGCCGAAGAGCGCGAGCATCGAGCCGCCTATCAGCGACACGAGCGCGACGGGGACCATCGTCCACGCCCATTTCATGATGTGCAGCGTGTCGAACCAGTCCGCGCCGGAATATATAAGATTTGGAAGAGCGAGTGAAATAAAGACGAGCGGGTAAAATATCCAGAGCGGCGCAAGGGCGCGCGGCGCTCCGCCGTTTAAGAGGCCGAAGCCGCCGCCTGTGCTTTCGTCGTTTTTTGCGCCGTTCTTTGCAAAAGCTTTCATTTTCAGAAAAGGCGCGCCGCTACATCGACGCGCCGTAGACGTTTTCGAATTTCGCAAACTCGCGGAAGAATACGAGGTCGACCTTGCCTGTCGGGCCGTTTCTGTTCTTCGCGACGATGACCTCGGCGGTCGCGTCCTGCGAGTCGTTCTCCTGCGCGTAGTAGGCTTCGCGATAGAGGAAGAGCACCATGTCCGCGTCCTGCTCTATGGAGCCGCTTTCGCGAAGGTCGGAGAGCATCGGCCGCTTGTTGTTCTCGCGGCGCTTTTCGACGTCGCGCGAAAGCTGCGACAGAGCAATGACGGGGACCTTGAACTCGCGCGCTATGCTCTTGAGCGTGCGCGAGATTTCGGAGACCTCCTGCGTGCGGTTCTCCATGCGCCGCGCCGCCATCATGAGCTGAAGGTAGTCGATTATGATGAGGCCGCGCCCCTCGCCGTGCTTCGCGAAGAAGCGGCGGCAGCGCCCGCGCAGCTCGAGCGTGTTGAGCGGCGAGCTGTCGTCGATGAATATCGGGCTTTTCTCTATCTTTTGGGCGGCGCGCTTGAGGCTCTCCCACTGCTCGCTCTGCTGGCGGCGGCTCTCGAAGAGCTCTATGAGATTCACCTTCGCCTCGGCGGAGAGCATTCTCTGCGCTATCTGCTCCGCGGACATTTCAAGGCTGAATATGAGGACGGGGACGTTCTCCTCGCCCGCGGCGTACTGACCGATGTTGAGCGCGAAGGCCGTCTTTCCCATGGCGGGACGCGCCGCGACGATGTAGAGCGCGCCGGGCTGGAGCCCAGCGGACATTTTGTCGAAGTCCGGAAAGCCGGTCGGCACGCCCGTGATGGCGAGGCCGCCCGCGAGACGCTTCTCGATGTCCGACATAGCGGACCGGAGCACGTCGCTGGTCGAGCGGATGTTCGTCGTCCTGCCCGTGCGCGATATTTCGAAGACCTTCTGCTCCGCCGTCTCGAGCGCCTCGTCGACCTCGATTTCCTCGCTGAAGCCGATCTTCGATATGTCGCCGCCGACGGTTATCAGCGAGCGGTGTACGGCTTTGTCGCGGACTATCTTCGCGTGGTATTCGACGTTCGCCGTCGTCGTGACGGCTTCGGTGAGCGAGGTGATGAAGGAGAGGCCGCCGAGCGTTTTGACGAGGTTCTGCTTGTTTACCTCGTCGCGGAACGTGAGTGCGTCGACGGCGACGCTGCGCTCCGACATGGACTTTATGACCTCGAAGGCCTGTCTGTGGCGCGGGTCGTAAAAATCCTCCGCGGCGAGCATTTCGACCGCGGTGTTGAGCGCTTCGGAATCGAGAAGGCAGGAGCCGAGGACCGCCCGTTCAGCCTCGAGGTTGAACGGCGGTATCCTCTCCATTCCCGCTGAGTCGTTCAAAATTATTCGGTCTCCACTTTGAGCGTCATCTCGGCGTCGATGCCGGGATAGAGCTTTATTTTGAAGGCGAAGCTTCCAGCCTGCTTGATGGAGTCGTCGAGCTTGACGTCCTTCTTATCTACGGAGCAGCCGAACTGCGCGCCGAGCGCCTCGGCAACCTGCGCCGATGTGACGCTGCCGAAGAGCTTTCCGCCTTCGCCGGCGCTCGCCTTGACTGTAACGACCTTGCCGCCGAGCGTCTTCTTGAGCTCCGCCGCGGCCTTCTGGCGCTTGTCGTCCTTGGCCTTCTGCGTTTTCTGATGTTCCTGATACTCGCGTACCTTTCCGGGAGTTGCCTCGTCGGCGAGCCCGCGCCCTACGAGGAAGTTGCGCCCGTAGCCGTCCGAGACCTCTATCAGCTCGCCTTTTTTGCCGACCTTAGCGACATCCTGTTTAAGAATTACTTTCATATTTATTTCCCCCTTAGCTTGATACGCTTGCGCAAATCATACCATATGTCAAAAACGCCGACCATCGAGAGAACGTACGAGACCGGCGCGAAGAATAGTCCGAAGCATACCGCGAGGCACCTTACCGCGCGGTTGACCCTGTAGGCGGTCATGAAGTACCATGCGAGCGAGAGCCCTTCTATCAGGAAGACGCCGCGGAGCACCTCCATCATGTTCATCGAGAGCATTTTGTAGAGCGGGTCGTCGGGCATAGCCTTCGAGGCCATGTCGAGGATGAGCGCCGCGAGGAGCGCCCAGAATATATTTTTAGGGAAGCGCCAGCTCGCGAACGGCGGGAGCTCCGGCACGCTGAAGGAGCCGTCGCGTTTCGCGTACAGGCGCGCGGCGAGATAGCCGGCGGCGGTGTCGCAGGCGGCGAAAAGTATGATCATCGACGGCATGAGCAGGCTGACGGTGTTCACCATGTTCAGCGCATAGCCCTTTACGCTCTCGGGAGAGACGGAGACGCCGCCGTGAGAGAGCGTCCCGGACACCGACGATATGAACGATTCGGCGGCCTCGGGCGTTATCATGAACGGATTGAAGCCGGCGGCGTAGCTGAACGCGCCGATTAGGAAGAGCTTGACCGCCACGGACGCTGCGACCGCCGCGAGGAAATAGTCGGCGCCGCTTTTCACGCGCAGCATGATGAAGCCCGCCAGGAGGCCGAGCAGCGCAAATTCGCAGAGGTACATGAAGGCGGAGACCTCGCCCATCGTGAAGAACACGAAGAACGTCCCCGCGAGCGCGCCGGGCATGGAAGCCTTTATCCCCGCGCGGCAGGTGAAGAGAAGGAAGGGTACAGGAGCGGCGAGAACCGTCAGCGGCGAGAGAAAGGCTATCTGTATCCCCGCCGCGAACATCACGACGCTTGCCGCCGTCCACGAAAAACATTCCAGCATCAGTTTACCTTTCACGTCAGACCTCCGCATATCGCAATCAATAAAAAAGGAGAGCCGCAGGCTCTCCCGATATTATAACAGTTACACGCGGTTATTTTAATCCGACGTGAAGGGCAGAAGCGCGATGAGTCTCGCGCGCTTGATGGCGCGGGTGAGCTGGCGCTGGTGCTTCGCGCAGGTACCCGTGACGCGGCGCGGGATTATCTTGCTGCGCTCCGTGATGTATCTTTTGAGCTTGTCGATGTCTTTGTAGTCTATATGCTCCACCTTATCGACGCAGAAGTGACATACCTTCGGCCGACGTTTGCGGCGTTTGCGGTTGAATGCGCTTTCCATCTGTAATCCACCTCTTTCTAGAACGGTATTTCTACATCTCCGGACGAATCCGGTCCGTTAAGCTCCGAGAAGTCGAGCGGAAATTCGTCTTCAAAGCCCGCCTCGTTCCTGAGGCTGCCCATGTCGGGCGCGGGCATCGCGTCGGACTGCGGCGCGCGCTGCTGGTACTGCTGCTGTCCGCCTCCGTAGCTCTGCTGCTGATAGCCTCCGCCGTACTGCTGGTCGTCGTCTCTGCGTCCTGAACTGAGCAGGACGATGTTGTCCGCGACGACCTCCGTCACCCAGCGGCGCTGGCCTGTTTTCAGGTCGTCGAAGTCGCGCACCGAAATGCGTCCCTCGACGAGGACGGGGCGGCCTTTTCTGAGGTAACGCTCGCAGACGTCGGCCTGCGGCCCCCAGACGGCTACCGGAACGAAATCCGTGTGGCTCTGAAGCTCTCCCGTGACTTTGTTCTTCCACTGACGTCCTATCGCGACAGTGATTCGAGCAACCTTCTGCTTAGTCGGGGTAAATCTCACGTCGGGGTCGCGCGCCAGGTTGCCCATCAGCACGACTCGGTTGTATCCTCTCGACATAAGGCTTACTTCTCCTCCAGGTTGACGACCATGTGGCGTATAACGGACGGCTTGAGGCTAAGGAGACGTTCCATTTCCTTAACCTGCGCGGGGTCGAGCTTGAACGTATAGAGAGTGTAGAAACCCTCCAGTTCCTTTTCGATGGGGTAGGCAAAACGCTTCTTGCCCCAGAGGTCGACCTTTTCAACCTCAGCTCCCAGTCCGCGCACGATCTCAGCTATCTCGTCGGACACTGTTTTGTGGTCCTCGATGTCAGCCTTGAATATTACTACCATTTCGTAAGACCGCACGTACTTCACCTCCTCCCTCTGGACTTTGGCCTCTTCTCTGCGGAAGAGGCAGGGAAACACAGTTTTGTATTATACACCGCGCGCGCCGCTATTGCAATTTGTCCTGCGGCGTGACCTCGATTTTATATATCCTGTCGCCCGAGCGCACGAGGTTGAACTGTTCGACGGCGAGGCGCTCGATGCCCTCCGGCGTGCTGTAGTAGCGGATGTCCTGCTTGAGCTTCTGCGTCCTGCGCTCTTCGGCGACGAGCTCCTCCATGCGCTTGTCGAGCGCCGAGGCGAGCACGTCGATTTTTTCGAGCTCTTTGAAGAAGGAGGTCAGCAGCACGGCGATGAGGAACGTCACCGCCGCGCCGAAGGCGACCCATCGAAGCTTCGGAGGGTTCATCCGCTGCGCCCGCGCGCGATTTTACATCTTTTCCGGAGCGGAGACGCCGAGCAGGCGCAGCACGTTGCGCAGCGTCACGCGCGCCGCTTCGACGAGAAGTATGCGCGACTTCATGACGTTCTCCTCGACGCCCAAGACGCGCTGCGAGTTGTAGAAGGCGTGGAAGGCCTCGGCAAGCTCGTTCGCGTAGTATGCGATGCGGTGCGGCGCGTATTCCGCGGCGGCCTTCGCGACTTCGTCGGGGAAGCGCGAGATGGCCTTCACGAGGTTGAGCTCCGACTGGTCCGCGATGAGCGAGACGTCGAGCTCGTCGAGCTTCGGCATCACGACGCCGCGGCTCTCGAGCTCGCGCAGGATGCTGCATATCCTCGCGTGCGCGTACTGGATGTAGAATACGGGGTTCTCCGACGAGGCCTTCTTCGCAAGCTCGAGGTCGAAGTCCACGGTGCTGTCGCAGCGGCGGATGACGAAGAAAAGTCTCGCGGCGTCGCGTCCGACTTCGTCCATTATCTCGCGCAGCGTGACTATCGTGCCGGCGCGCTTCGACATCTGGACGGGCTTGCCGTCGCGCAGGAGGTTGACCATCTGTATCAGCAGCACTTCGATTCCGTCGTCGGGGAAGCCGAAGGCCTTGTTGACGGACTTTATGCGCGGCACGTAGCCGTGATGGTCCGCGCCCCAGACGTAGACGAGGCGCTCGAAGCCGCGGTCGTATTTGTTTTTGAGGTAGGCGACGTCGGAAGTGAAATATGTCGGCATTCCGTTGGAGCGGATGAGCACGCGGTCCTTGTCGTCGCCGAAGAGCGTCGAGCGGAACCAGAGCGCGCCCTCTTCCTCGTAGGCGTAGCCGCGCTCCTTGAGCGCCTCCATCGCGGGCTCAACCGCGCCGTTGTCGTAGAGCGATTTCTCGGAGAACCAGACGTCGAACTTGACGCCGAAGTCCTCGAGGTCTTTCCTTATCATGCCGAGGACCATCTTGCCGGTCTCCTGCGAGAAGAACTCGAGCGTCTCCTCAAGCGGCTTCTGCGCGAGGGTGTCGCCGTACTTCTCGACGTAGACCTTCGCGATGTCGTTCATGTAGTCGCCCTGGTAGCCGTCCTCGGGCATCGGCGCTTCGTCCGCGCGGCCGAGCGCCTGGAAGTAGCGCGCCTGCGCCGACTTGCCGAGCAGCTCCATCTGGAGGCCCGCGTCGTTCGTGTAGTATTCGCGCTCTACGTCCCAGCCCGCGAAGTCGAGCAGCGAGGCCGTGATGTCGCCGACGGCGGCTCCGCGGCCGTGGCCCATGTGGAGCGGGCCGGTCGGGTTCGCGCTGACGAATTCGACCTGAACGCGGCGGCCTTTGCCCGCGTCGGAGCGTCCGTAGTCGGCGTCCTTCTCTATCGCCGTTTTTATCGTCTCGGCGACCCAGTCGGATTTGAGCGTGAAGTTCATGAATCCGGGGCCGGCGACCTCGGCTTTCTCTATCACGCCGTTCTCCGGTATTTTCGCGATTATCGCCTCGGCGAGGTCGCGCGGCTTTTCGCCGAACGGCTTCGCGAGCTGCATCGCGATGTTCGTCGCCCAGTCGCCGTGGCCTTCCTGGCGCGGGCGCTCTATGCGCACGAGGAAGCCCTCGGGGATTTCGTATCCCTTTTCTGACACGACGGCGCGGACGGCGTCGTCGAGCAGCTTCTTCAGTTCATCGGTCATGTTCCGCATCACACAACACTCCTTATACAGTTCCGGAAACTTTTATTTTCTGAAGGGCAGGTCGAGCACCGGCCATCTCAGAGTGGCGGCCAGCTCTTCTCTGAGAAGCTGGGCCGTTATTCCCTCTACTTCGCGCGTCTTGACGACCCACAGGCTGTCGGCGAGCAGCTCGCCGCGCTTGGGCCAGTGCGTTATCGATTCGCGCAGCACCGCCTTCGAGCCTTCGCCGAGCTGTTTCAGCGCGGGCTCCTGGAGCAGGCGGAAGCCGCCCGGCATCGACATGCGCACTTTCTGGTCTATTATGAACGGGAAGCGGAGCGTGTAGTCGTCCTCCTGCCCGATCATCTCGCTGACGCGCATCGGCACTCCGCCGGGCAGGCGGAGCAGCATGCTGTCGCCGTGGATTATGCCCGGCGCGCAGCTGACGCTGAATTCCATTTTGTAGCCGTCTTTTTCTTCCTTCACTTCGACGGGCGTCAGGTGCATCCCGAGCATCGCGAAGTTCAGCTTTTCGAGGACGACCGCCGCAGCCTCCTCGACCTTCGGCATTCCGCTGCCGGAGAGCAGCGCGTTCCAGCCGCCGGTCACTGTCACCTCGAGCTTGCCCTCGGCGCGTCCGTCGGCGGCGAGCTTGAGCCGCCAGAGAAGCGCGAGGCGGCTCGCCGAGGCGGAGCCGTCGGAGAGTTTTTTGGTCTTATGCTCTTTTTCGCCGTCGCCGTAGAGCTCCGTGCCCGCGAGCGAAAGCGGCACGCGCCCGGACGAGTATGGTATTCCCGGCGCGAAGTACGTTGAGCGCGAAGCGCCGGGGGCCTTGAGCTCGAGCACGGGGCCTTCAAAGAGGGAGACCGCAGCGGGGCTCGAGGCGTCGGCGTACATCTTTGCGTTCCACCAAATCTTGGAATTCCAGCCGAGCTCCGTCAGCCATTTGTGAAGCAGGAAGGCCTGTTCCCACGGCGTCCAGGGGCCTTCGGCGGGGATTTCGCCCTTGCCGCGCACCCATCCCGCGGGGTAGCCCGCGAGCGTGCGCTCCGGAGAATTGACCCACGCGATCAGCCGTCCGCCCGCCGCACGCGCGTCGCCGCGGATGCCCGATGGCATGGGCAGCTGCGGCACGGATGCGGCGAGCTCGTTCGCCTCGCGTATTCCGGCTAAGACGCCGACGTTCGTGCTGAAGCTGAGCATCGGCCTTTCGTTGACGACGAAGCCCTCGCCGCGCCACGGAAGCTGGTTCATCACCTGCCAGCTGTATTTCACGCTGCCGCCGCTCATCGACTCGGTCGGCTCGCGCATTTCGCGTCCGGACCAGAATATCTCGGTTCCTTCTGGGACTTCGACACTGACGTTCTGCTCCCATATCGGCAGGTCGCCCGCCATGTTGACTGTGCCGCTGACGCCGTTCCGCGAGTCGCGGGTCTCCTTCACGACTATGACGACGGCGCGTCCTATCGTATCCTCGGGCACCGTTACGACGCGGACGGAGGCTCCGCCCGGAAGCGTCTGCTCCTCTACGGGCAGGTCGCCCTCCTTCATGCCGGTCATCGTGTTGTACCAGGCGGCCTCTTCAACGGCGAGCGAGCCGCCCGCGGGGACGGGATAGCGCACGGTCTTCCAGCCCTCGGGCACCTTCTCGCCCATCATTATCACGGTCGCGCGCAGCCTTTCGACGGAGCCGGAGGCGGTGAGGCGCGACTCGTCGTTGCGCAGCCAGACTACGGCGTCGTTGCTGCCGTATATTTCCATCGACGGCACCTCGTCCTTGAGGCGCATTATCTCGCGTTCGCTGTCCCACGCGGCGAAGGCGCATCCCGCGAAGGCGAGGCAGAGAAGCGCCGCGAGAGCCGCCGCCCTGATTTTCATTCCGCGTCCGCGCTTCATGGCTATTTGTTCCTGCCGCAGCACTGCTTGTATTTCTTGCCGCTGCCGCAGGGGCAGGGGTCGTTGCGCCCGATCTTGACCTCGTTGACTATCGGCTGCGTCTTCTGCGCCGTCGCGGTCACGCCGGGGTTCTCCATGTCGTCGCTGTAGTTTCCGGGCGCGGCCGCGGGCATCTCAAACGGGTCGCGGCTTTCGCGCCATTTCTTCCTGTTGTCGGGGCGCTCCTCGTTCCGCGTCACGACGGAGACGCGCAGCGCGAACTCCGTGATGCTCTCGCGGACGCGCACGAGCATCTCCTGGAAGAGGTTGAAGGACTCGAACTGGTATTCGACGAGCGGGTCCTTCTGCCCTATCGCGCGCAGGCCGATGCCGCGGCGCAGCTCGTCCATCGCGAGCAGGTGCTCTTTCCAGTTCGCGTCGAGGACTTCGAGGAATATGTAGCGGTATATCTGCGCCGAAAGCTCGGGGCCGAGTTCCTCCGTCTTCTGGCGGAAGCGCGCGCGGATGTCCTCGATTATCTTCGGACGCATTTCTTCAAAGGCGTGCTCGGAATCTATGCCTTCAAGGCATGAGGCTACGCCGGGCCAGAAGAGCGCGTTGAGGCGCACGCAGACGGATTTTATGTCTGGCGTATCGGCGTTCTTGTCGGCGAAGGCCTTGTCGAGCTGCGCGTTCGCCGTGTCCTCGAGGACCTCGAGCGTGCGCTCGACTATGTTTTCGTCTTCAAGTATCTCGCCGCGCTCGGCGTAGACGGCCTCGCGCTGGCGGTTCATTACGTTGTCGTAGGAGAGGAGCTGCTTTCTTATGTCGAAGTGCATCTCCTCGACCTTTTTCTGCGCGTTCTCAATGGCCTTGGAGAGCAGCGGATGGTCGAGCGACTCGCCCTTCTCCATGCCGAGCTTGTCCATTATCGACGAAATCCTGTCGCCGCCGAAGAGGCGGATAAGGTCGTCGTCGAGCGCTATGTAGAAGCGGCTTTCGCCCGGGTCGCCCTGGCGTCCGGAGCGTCCGCGCAGCTGGTTGTCTATGCGGCGCGACTCGTGGCGCTCGGTGCCGATTATGCGCAGGCCGCCCGTCGCTATGACCTTGTCGTGCTCCTCGGCGCATATTTTCTTATATTTTTCGAGGATTTCGGCGTAGAGCTGCGGATCGTCGACGGGCGTCTTGCCCTCCTTCGCGAGCTCGTCGCGCGCGAGGAACTCCGCGTTTCCGCCGAGGACGATGTCCGTTCCGCGGCCCGCCATGTTCGTCGCGACGGTGACCGCGCCGAAGCGCCCCGCCTGCGCGACTATCGCGGCTTCCTTGTCGTGGACCTTCGCGTTCAGCACGTTGTGCGGTATCTTGCGCGCGCGCAGCAGCTTGCTGACGCGCTCCGAATGCTCTATCGAGGCGGTGCCGACCAGTATCGGCTGCCCCTTCGCGTGGTATTCGGCTACCTCGTCGGCGGCAGCCGTGTATTTTTCCTCGGCCGTCTTGTAGACCGCGTCGGGGTTGTCCTTGCGTATCATCGGCTTGTGCGTCGGGACGACTATGACGTTGAGGCCGTAAATCTCCTTGAATTCCTCGGCCTCCGTCTTCGCAGTGCCGGTCATGCCCGCGAGCTTCTTGTACATACGGAAGTAGTTCTGGAGCGTAATCGTCGCGAGCGTCTGGTTTTCGCGGCCTATGCGCACGCGCTCCTTCGCCTCGATCGCCTGGTGCAGACCGTCGGAGTAGCGGCGTCCGAACATCAGGCGGCCCGTGAACTCGTCTACTATCACTATCTCGCCGTCCTTGACGACGTAGTGAACGTCGCGCTGGAACAGATGGTGCGCCTTGAGCGCCTGCACAATCTTGTGCGCGAGCGACGAGTTTGCGAAGTCGGTGAAGAGGTTCGGCAGCTTCATGATGCGCTCGGTCTTCACGATGCCCGTCTCGGTCAGCGCGAGGTTGCGCTCCTTCTCGTCCACCTCGAAGTCCGTGCCCTTGACCAGCTCGCGAGCCACGGCGTCGGCGACGCGGTATGGCTCCGTGTCGTCCTCCGACGGGCCGGAGATGATGAGCGGCGTTCTCGCCTCGTCTATCAGTATCGAGTCGACCTCGTCTACGATGCAGTAGTTGTGGCCGCGCTGCACCTGCTGCGACTTCTGTATCGCCATGTTGTCGCGCAGGTAGTCGAAGCCGAACTCGCTGTTCGTGCCGTAGGTTATGTCGCAGCGGTAGGCCTCAAAACGCGCATCCTCGGGCATAAAGGGCGAAATGACGCCGACCGTCAGCCCCATGCCGCGGTAGACCGGCCCCATCCACTCCGCGTCGCGCGCGGCGAGGTAGTCGTTGACCGTGACGACGTGGACGCCCTTCTTCGTCATAGCGTTGAGCGCGACGGCGAGCGTAGCGACGAGCGTTTTTCCTTCGCCCGTCTTCATCTCGGCGATGTTGCCGTCGTTGAGCGCCATGCCTCCGATAAGCTGTTCCTTGAAGTGGCGCAGGCCGAGCGTGCGCTTCGAGACCTCGCGGACGCGTGCGAAGACCTCAGGCAGTATGTCGTCGAGGCTCTCGCCCTTCTCGAGGCGCGCGCCGAAAATTTCAGCCGAGCGCGCGAGCTCCTCGTCCGAAAGCTTCTCGACCTCCGGCTCGAGCGAATCTATTATCTCCGTCTTTTTCTCATATTTCGCGACGGCCCTGTCGTTAGGGTCAAGGCCGAGCGCCTTTATCACTCCGTTGAGAAATCCCACTGACACCTTCCACCTTTCCAAAAATACGGGGAATCCCCGCAAATTATCTTTCCCGTTTAGATTTATATGCTTCCGCGCGGCGCGGCGAAAAACGAAGCCCCGCGCCGGCCGCGATATTTTTCAGCCCGCGCGTCACGAGCGGCGCGCCGCCGTTTTGAAGACGCCCCCCCGCACGTTCGGACAGGGTTGGCTTGTCATACCCAAGGGTCTCCGAACTCCTGTCCGTCCGCACGGTACGCGGCAACAGCCGCGTTTGTCATGCGTCCCCATAGTTTTTGATTATATACTTATACAATGATGTAAGTCAAAAAAAATTATGCAGCGCCGCATCATCAAAACGACGGCAAATTCACGCCGCGGCGCGAAACGCGCGAAAACTTCCCCGCGCGAGGAAAACGGCGCACACGCGAGAAAA
>UQVV01000012.1 GCA_900544635.1 uncultured Cloacibacillus sp.
AATACAAAAACGCCGAAGCTTCGATGTGACGCTCCGGCGTTTTTGTATCCTGTCGTCGATGGCTGCGTGAGATTTAATCCAATTCAGCGCGGCTGAATAAATCCGTAATCAGCTCCCTGTCCTCGCACGCTTCCTTGAATTTCAGAATAAATTCCCCGAGCGCCTCCGCGTCCTCGGAATATGCGCAGAACATGCTGCCTTCGGGGTCGAAGTCAACCTTGCCGAGCAGCTGCGGACATTTTTCGTTGAGGAAAACCTGCGCCAAGCTCGCCCAGTCGTAGCCATTTCCTTCAAATCCGTCGTCGGCGCGCCCGTCGAAAACGTCCTGCAAATATTCGCCCACGTTCAGACATACAGAGGCGGATTCGTCGTGGTCTACCCAAAAGAAGGGCGCTATCGTCCGCTCAAAATTTTCCGTGATTTCCATGATTTCCCGTTCCTTTCACATTTATACGCGCGTGAGTTTGATTTATCCGAGCACGCCGCTTACTTAATCGAGAACAGCTCTCCCGCCGTCGTCGGGACTATTATCCTGCCTCCTGCGATTGCCGGCGTCGCCGTTATGTCGCCGCCGAGCTCGAGCGTCCACTTCGGCTTGCCGGTGGCTTCGTCGAGCGCGAAGAATTTGCCGCCGTTCGCGCCGACGTATATCGTCCCGTCGTGGTACGCCGCGGAGGAGAATACGGAGCCGCCCGCGTCGAATGTCCAGAGCTTCGCGCCGCTGCGGGCGTCGAGCGCCGTCACCTTGCCCGATATGTCGCCGAAGACGACGCGCCCGTTTGCGACGAGCGGCGAGGTTTCTATCTGCGCCTTCGCGTCATAGTTCCATATCACGGCCTCGTGCTTGATGCGCGCGCAGTAGAGTTTTCCGTCCTGGCTCGTGAAGTAGAGCAGGCCGTCCGCTGCGGCGGGAGCCGATGTTATCGAGCCGCCGACTATCGCGCGCCATTTCTGTTTGCCAGTCGCGCAGTCTATCGCGTAGAGCTTGCCGCTGCGGTTCCCGATGTAGACGACGCCGTCCGCGACTATGGGCGAGCCGGTCACCGCCGCGTCGGTCTTGAATTTCCATTTCTGCCAGCCGGTCTTTATCGTCACGGCGTAAACATAACTGTCGTCGGAGCCGAAATATACGACGCCGTCGGCCGCGGCTGGCGAGCTCTGCACGTTGTTCGAGGTCGTGAACTGCCACAGCTGGTCGCCGGTCAGCGCGTCGACGCAGTAGAGCCTGCTGTCATAGCTTGTGACGAATACCTGTCCGCCGTAAACGGCCGGGGCCGTCGATATCCAGTTCCCCGTGTCGAACTTCCAGCGCTCTTCGCCGGTCTTGAGGCTGTAGGCGTACATCGCGCCGTCGTTCGTGCCGAAGTATATCGTGCCGCCGTAGACCGAGGGCGACGACGATGTGTCGCGCGGCACCGGGGCGCTCCACTCTACCTCGCCTTTGAACGAGTACGCCGCGCCTGCGGTCAGCTGCGAGTTGCCGCTCCGCTCCGCGTCGTTTTTGAAGAACGGCCAGTTTTCGGCCGCCGCCGCTCCCGCGGTCGAGGCTATGAGCGCCGCCGCGAGAAATATTTTTAAGGTTCTGCGCATTTTCTGTTCCCTCCGTGAACGGCCCGCGCGGGCCGCGTTTTATCTTTATCCTTTGTAGTCGCCGCGGTCGGTCACTACGCGGTAGCCTATCGCCTCGACGCGCCGTTCGAGCGCCGCGCGCGCCTCGGCGGCCTCTTCGCCGCTGCTCAGCTTGTTGTCGTAGAGCATGTATTTTTTGCGCACCGACTGCGGCGATAGGTTCGGCATCACGACGTTGCAGCCGGCGAGTATTCCGCGCTCGCGTCCGTCGCCTTCGATCGTGCCGAGCGCCGTCGTCGCGGGCAGCAGCACCTTCGGGTTCATCAGCCGCACTATCGCGAGCAGGAAGAGCGTCAGCTCCGCCGTGCCCGCGGGCTTGTCCGCGAACGGCGTGTCGTGGTGCGGGATGAACGGCCCGATGCCCACCATCTGCGGCGCGAAGCTTTTTATGAAAAGCAGGTCGCGCGCGAGGTCCGCCGTCGTCTGATAGGGCGAGCCGACCATGAAGCCGCAGCCGACCTGATAGCCTATCTCTTTCAGGTTTTGCAGGCATTCCATGCGGCTCGCGAGCGATAGCTCCTTCGGGTGGAGCTTCGCGTAATGCTCGGGCGTCGCCGTCTCGTGGCGCAGAAGGTAGCGGTTCGCGCCCGCGTCGTAATAGCGTTGGTAGGCCTCGCGCGTTTTCTCTCCGAGCGAGAGCGTTATCGCGCAGTCCGGGTATCCGGCGCGTATCGACGCGACGATGTCCGTCATCATGTCGTCGGTGTAATATGCGTCCTCGCCTCCCTGCAGCACGAAGGTGCGAAAGCCGAGCGCCCAGCCCTCGCGGCAGCATTCGAGTATCTCGTCCTTCGTGAGACGGTAGCGCTGCGCGTTTTTGTTGCTCCGCCTGATGCCGCAGTAGAGGCAGTCGTTTTTGCAGAAGCTTGAAATTTCGACGAGTCCGCGCACGTATATCCTATTCCCGTAGTTTTCGAGCGCGCGGCTTCGCGCGAGCGCGAATAATTTTTGCGCCGTCTCTTCGTTTCTGCCGTCTATCAGAAATTCCAGCTCTTCGAGCGAAGCGCCGCAGCTTTCGTATAGTTTGTCTATTATTTTATCCGCGTCCATGCGCGCACCTCCCAGGCCTTTGCGGCGTTTTGTAATTATAGCTCAAAGTTCGCCGGCGGGCGGCGCGCGCGGAATTTTATGGCGCGTGCGCGCCGCGGGTGATAATATTGAAACGGCGGCGCGCGTCAGGCCGCGCCGCGGAATTTATCGTCACGGAGCAGAATTCTGATGGAATCGCATAACAACGGAAACGAAGCAGAGGCGGCGCGCTCGATAAAAATTTACGGCGCGCGCGTGCATAATCTGAAAAATATAGACGTCGAGGTGCCGCTCGGCAAGCTCGTCGCCGTCGCCGGAGTCTCCGGCTCGGGCAAGTCGTCGCTCGCGCTCGGCATACTGTACGCGGAGGGCTCGCGCCGCTACCTCGAAGCGCTCTCGACCTACACGCGGCGGCGCATGACGCAGGCCGCGGAGGCGAAGATAGAGAGCATAGAAAACATCCCGCCCGCGCTCGCGCTGCGCCAGCGCCCCGCCGTGCCCGGAGTGCGCAGCACCTTCGGCACGATGACGGAGCTGCTGAACAGCCTGCGCCTCATGTTCTCGCGGCTCGGGAGCCACAGGTGTCCGAACGGGCATATCTGCCCGCCGTCGATAGAGACCGCCGCAATGGGGAAGATAGTCTGCCCGGAATGCGGCGCGGAGTTCGAAGGGCCGAGCGCGGAGAGCTTCTCGTTCAACAGCGGCGGCGCGTGCCGGACCTGCGGAGGCGTCGGCGTCGTGCGCGCGGTCAACGAGGCGGCGCTCGTGCCGGACGAATCGCTCACGATAGACGGAGGGGCCGTCGCGCCGTGGAACTCGCTGATGTGGTCGCTGATGACGGACGTATGCCGCGCGATGGGCGTGCGCACCGACGTGCCGTTCCGCGAGCTGACGCCGGAGGAACGCGAGATAGTCTTCCACGGCCCCGCGGTGAAGAAGCATATTCTGTACAAATCGAAGAACTCCGACGTTGCGGGGGAGCTTGACTTCACATACTACAACGCCGTCTACACGGTGGAAAACGCGCTCGCGAAGGTGAAGGACGACCAGGGGATGAAGCGCGTCGAGAAATTCCTGAAGCAGGACGTATGCCCGGACTGCGGAGGCTCGCGGCTCAACGAAAAGGCGCGCTCGACGCTTCTGCGCGGAATCGACCTCGCGCAGGCGACGGCGATGACCCTCGACGCGCTCGTAAAATGGGCCGCGGAAGTGCCCGCCGAAATGCCGGAGGAGATGCGCCCGATGGCGGAAAGCATCGTCTCGCAGTTCCTGAACACCGCGAAGCGGCTTGAAGAGCTCGGCCTCGGCTACCTGACGCTCGACCGCGCGGGAGCGACGCTCTCGACCGGAGAGCGGCAGCGCGTCCAGCTCGCGCGCTCCGTGCGCAGCCGCACGACCGGCGCTCTCTACGTCCTAGACGAGCCGTCGATAGGGCTGCATCCGGCGAACGTAGAGGGGTTGCTCGGCGTCGTGCGCGACCTCGTTTCGCACGGCAACTCCGTCGTAATGGTGGACCACGACACGCGCGTGCTGCGCGCCGCGGAATGGATGATAGAGATGGGGCCGGGCGCCGGGGCGGGCGGCGGCAGGGTAGTCGCCGAAGGCACGATAAAGGATATAGAAAACAACCCCGTTTCGCTGATAGGCGGCTTCCTCGCGGAACGCGAGCCTGCGGCTGCGCGGAGGCGCGCGGCGCGCGAAGAGATGTTCGCAAAGGGGCGCGTCGCGCTGCGCACGAAGCCGCTGCACACCGTGCGCGCGCTCGGCCTTGAGATACCGAAGGGGCGGCTGACCGTCGTTACGGGCGTCTCCGGCTCCGGAAAGACGACGCTCGTGCTCGAAAGCCTCGTCCCGGCGCTCAAGGCGTGCATCGCAGGCGAGGCCATGCCTGCTCATATAGAAGAGCTCGAAGCCGCGGGCATAAAGCGCGCGAACCTCATCGACGCGACGCCCGTCGGCGCGAACGTCCGTTCCACCGTCGCTACCTACTGCGGCGTGCTCGACGACCTGCGGAAGCTGTACGCGGCGTCGCCCGAGGCGAAGAAGCGCAAGCTCAAGGCCGGGGATTTTTCATACAACACTGGTTCGCTGCGCTGTCCGGACTGCGACGGCACGGGGCAGATAACGATGGACGTGCAGTTCCTTCCCGACGTCGAGATAATCTGCCCGTCGTGCGGCGGCGGGCGCTACTCGGAGGCCGCGCGCGGCGTGACGCTGAACCTCGGCGGCGGGGAAATTTCTCTGCCGGAGCTCATGGCTCTGACCGTCGACCAGGCGCGCGAAAAACTCTCCGGCGTCAAGGGCGCGGGCGAAAAGCTCCGCACGCTCTCCGAGCTCGGCCTCGGCTACCTGACGCTCGGCGAGGCGACGCCGGCGCTCTCGGGCGGCGAGGCGCAGCGGCTCAAGCTCGCCGCCGAGATGGGGCGAGCGCAGGACGACGCGGTCTTCGTCTTCGACGAGCCGACGATAGGGCTGCACCCGCTCGACGTGCGCGTGCTGACCGGAGTGCTGAGCCGCCTCATAGAACATGGCGCGACGGTCGTCGTAATCGAGCACGACCTCGACATGATAGCGAACGCCGACTACGTGATAGACATGGGGCCGGGCGGCGGTGATGCTGGCGGGCGCATAGTCGCAGCCGGAACGCCCGAGGAGGTCGCCGCGTCGCCGGAGAGCGTGACGGGGCGCTACCTCGCCGAAGCGCTGCGTCCGCAGAGCATAAAATAAGGAGGCGGAGCGATGGGGATAACCGTCGGCAGCTATTTCAGCCTTTACGACAAACGCGCGGAGCTCGCGCGGATTTATAAAAAATACGGTGCTAGGGCTATCTTTATCGTCCCCGCGAGGCTCGACCGCGATTTCATGCTCGAGCTCATCTGCGGCAACGAGCCCGGCTTCGGCGCGCGCCCCGCAGTATGGACGGTCGGAGACCTGCTCCTTGAGCTGCAGCGCGCGACGAAGGAGTACGAGCGCATAATCGACCCGCCCGACCATAAGCTTATACTGCGCTGGCTGCTTTCGGAATTCCTCGCCGAGGCGGGGGATAATGGCGCGGCGCTCGAACCGGGTTACAGCCACGCGGGCTTCGTCTCCGTCCTCGGAGAAAACATAAAGGATCTGCTCGCCGAGGAGGTCTCGGCCGGTTCGCTGCGCTCTGCGCTCGGCGAAGAGGTTGAGGAATATTCGCCTGAATCGGTGCTTATCGAGCTTTACGAAAGATACACGGAATACCTCGAGGATTACGGCCTCGCCGACGCGGCGCAGATTTTCACGCTCGCGCGCAGAAAGCTCCTGACCGACGCTGGACGCGTGTTCGTAGAGGGAAAGAAGATAGTTTTCGCGGGATTTCTCTCGTTTACCTCGTCGCAGCTCCGGCTCGTAAAGGCGCTCGGCGAGCTTGCGGATTTGACGATGCTACAGCCCGAGACCGGGCTCGACTGGTTCCACGACGGGATATTACAGCTCAACAAGGGCTATAAGGAGAGGCCGAAATGGGACGTCCCCGTCGTAAAAATCGACGCGGGCAACCCGCAGCTCGAGCTTGAGGCCGTAGCGCGCGAGCTCGCGCTATGGGCCTGCGGCGAAGGCGCGCTGGCCGCGCTGGGCGAGTTCGGCGGATACGGCTCCGTCGGCCTCATGACGAGCCCCGACAGGCTTCATATAGCGGAATACGCGCTCTCGCGCTATAAAATTCCCTACAACGTCCAGGAGGGCGGCACGGCGGGCGAAACTTTGCTCGGAGGCCTGCCGTCGGCTATATGGCGCGCGCGCCGCTCCGGCTGGAACAACCGCGAGACGGCTCTGCTCGTCTCGAACCCGCTGCTTTTCGGATGGGGCGGCGAGCTGCCGCGCTGCGACGAAGGCTCGATGCCCGACGGCATGGAGGCGTGGCTCAGTGCGCTGCCGGAGGATGCCGGCGAAACGCTGCGCCGTGCGGACGCGCTCTGCGAAGATTTTGAAAAGGGCGCTTCGCCGGAGGAGGCGCTGTCGCTCTGGCGCGATTTCCTGAAAGGCTGGCGCGCCGCGGAAAGGGCCGCCTCCGCGGCCGCGGAGCTGAGCGAGCTCGACGGAAGCGTAAAGCAGGCGGCCTCGGCGCTCGACGAGCTCGACAAAAAAATCAGAAAGCTCGCGGACGATTCCAAGGACATCGGCCCGGCCGCGAATATAACGCTGAAGGGCGCGGAGGCCGCGGCCTTCATAAACGAATGGGGCGCTACGGCGACGCTGCCCGTGCAGCTGCCGCAGAGCCGTTCCGTGACGGTCTACGCCGGCCCGCCGCCGACGCTCGCGTCGCACCGCTGCTGGATAATGACCGGCGTCGACTCGAACCGCTGGCCCGGCGTGCTGCGCGAGTCGATGCTGCTCGGCAACGACAAAAAGGCGAAATTCAACGCCTCGCGCCCCGAGGACGGCGAGCCGTCGCACCTTCCCGAGCTTCACGAGGAGCGCGAACAGAAGGAGGCGGTCTTCCGCCGCATCCTTGCGACCGGGCGCGAGTGCGCCGTCGTGACGCGCGCGCTGTTCAACGAAAACGGCGAAGAATGCGGCGAATCGCGCTTCGCGGCCTCCGCGCTGGACGGCAGGAGCGAGCGCTGCTGGCGCGTCGCGGGCTCGGCCCTCTATCCGGCGGAGCGCTCGATGCCGGACGGCGGTGGCCCGTGGTTCCCGCAGGCGGAGGTCGTCTGCACGCCCGTGAGCCGCGGACGTCCCGAGGCGCAGCCGGTGGGGCGCGCCGCTCCGTCGGAGCTCCCGAGGATACGCGTCAGCGACATAGACAGGTGGAACGTCTGTCCCTACATGTACTGGTGCGAGCGCGTGCTCGGCCTTGAAAGCGGACGGCCGTCGCTCTACGACAGCCGCAAGGCGGGGACGCTCGCGCACCTCGCGTGGGAGGCCGCCTTCCGCGAAAAGGAAGAAAATCCCAAGCTTTCGATACACCGCTACGTCATGGACAACTGGACGAGCTTCAAGACCTTCGGCTATCCGGAGCTCGACATCGACCCGCGGCTCGCGCGCTACGAAAAACGGCTGCGCCGTCAGATGTTCGACATGGCGGCGGCTCAGGACGAGCTCGAGGAACGCCTCGCCGCCGTCCCGAAGCTTGCGACTGAGACGGAGGTCCGGCTCGACGGCTTTGAATTCGCGGGCGCGCTCTTCACGGGGCAGGCGGACAGGATAGACCGCTTCGATGACGGAATAGTGGTGCTCGACTACAAGCTTGGCGGCAGCAGGCCGCACGAGAAGGAGCTCCAGGTCGCGGCCTACTGCGCGATGCTCGCGGCCTCGCGCGAGGAAAACATCCTCGGCTTCGGCTGGCTCGGACACGCTGGGCCGTCGCTTAGCGGCTACTTCTCAGAGAAAATTTTCGATTTGTATAAATTTAAGGACACCGTGAATAAGAGGGAATCCTTCGCCGAAAGAATCGACGAGGCCCTCGCGCTCATGGCTGATATGGCGGAGTCCGTGCGCAAAGGCGAATATCCGCCGAGGTACAACGTTAAGAACCGCGTATGCCAGAGCTGCGCCTACTTCACGCTCTGCCGCAAGAGGGAGAAGCGCGTCTATATTGAATCCCTTATCGAGGAGGCGGAAAACGATGACGCAGAATAACGCGCCGAAATGGCATTCGCTCGTGACCGGGACCGCCGACCAGATAGCCGCGCTTAAGAGCGAGGCGCGCCTGACCGTCGTCAGCGCCGGAGCGGGAACCGGAAAGACGCAGACGCTCTCGCAGCGCTTCGCGTGGCTGCTCGCCTCCGACCCGTCGTGCGGCGCGGGCGAAATACTCGTGCTGACCTTTACGAAAAAGGCCGCCGCCGAGATGCTCGGAAGAATAAAGGAGACGCTCGCCGCGTGGCACAACGCCTATCCCGACGAGCTGGCGCACCTCGGCGAGCGCATCGAGCACATGGACGACGCATACATCTCGACGATACACGCCTTCGCGATGAAGCTGATACGCGAGTCGGGGCTCGCGCTCGACATAGACCCGGCCGCCGCGATAATGCCCGCGCCGAAGGAGGAGATATGGTGGCAGGAGTTCGCCGCCGCGCTCTCCTCCGCGTCGTTCGGCAAAATCTCCGCCGCGCTGCCGGAGGAGTGGCGCGCGCGCGCAGGCGAGCTGTTCCGCTCACCGGACTTCGTAGACGCGCTCAACGCGCTGACGCCCGAGGCGTTTGCGGACGCGGCGCGCAGCTGCGCGGAGAAGCTCTACTGCGCGGGGCAGAGCGCGGACGAACTGTGGCGCTGCGACGGCTCGGCGCTAGATGCCTCCGCAGCGTCGATGGCCCCACTGCGCGCAGAGATATACGAGCTGTGGATGGGCGAAATTTTCCCCGCACTCGCCTCGGAGGGGCTGCTCGACTGCGGCAAGAAGGCGAACGACACTCAGCGGCGGCTCGCGGACTTCCGTGAGAAATGGGCTGCGCGCGCCGTCGGGCCAGACGACGGCGAAGCTCTCGCAGAATTCTGCCAAGGCCTGTTCGACGAGGCGCTGAAGCCCGCTCCTCGCGGAAAGATAAAAACGGCTGTCGAAGCGCTTCTCGTACGTCCGCTCACTGAATGGCGCGGCGAAACGCAGGAGATGCTCGCGCTGCTCGAACCGCCGTCGGAGGCCGAAAAGAGGATAAACGGCCTGCTCTGTAAAGCCTGCGCCGTAGGCTGGGCCTGCTGGGACGAGTTCCGCCGGCGCGAGGGGCTTCTCTCGATATCGGACCTCATATACTACGCCTCGAAGGTCGTGCGCTCGTCGCCCGAGTTCCGGACGAAGTTCAAGCATATAATGGTCGACGAATTCCAGGACACCGACCCGCTGCAGAACGAGCTTATAGAAACGCTCTGGGGCGGCGGCGAGGGCGGCGCGACGCTCTTCGTCGTCGGCGACCAGAAGCAGTCGATTTACCGCTTCCGCCACGCCGACCTCGGCCTCTTCCGCGACTACACGGCGCGCGCGCTGAACAATCCCGAAGCTGCAAAATACATCGTGCTCGATCAGAACTTCCGCACCGCGAAGGGGCTTCTCGAAAAATTCAACGACCTCTTCGGCGAAATGTGGGGCGGCGCGGATTCGCCGGTCCTCTACGAACGGCTCACCGCGCCAGAGAACGACGAGGCCTCCGCGCGGCGCGACGGCGCGGATGTGCCGTACCCGCGCTTCGAAGCTCTGCGCGCCTTTGCGCCATACGTCGAGGACAAAGGCGAACGCCCAGACTCCGCGGCGCTGCGCCTGCGCCTCTACGCCGGGCTCGGGCGGAAATTCGCCGCTATGGTCGAAGCGCAGGCCCCTGTCTGGGACAAGCGCGCTAAAATCTTTCGTCCCGTCCGCTGGCGCGACTTCGCGGTGCTCGTCCAGACGCGCGCCGAATACTCGGACATCGAGCGCGCCTTCGAACGCGTCGGCCTGCCCTACGTGCTCTCGACGAGCAAGGACTATTTCGGCCGCGGCGAGACCGGAGACCTCGTCAACCTCGTTTCGCTGCTCGCCTCGCCGGACGCCCCGCTCTTCCTCGCTGGCTGGCTCGCCTCGCCGTTCAGCGGCGTCGAAAGCGCGGAGGCCGAGGAGCTCATAGAGGCGGCCCTCGAAAAGAGAGAACGCGGGAGCGCGCTGCCGCTCGCGGAGGCCGTGACGCGCGCGCGTCCCGACGTTATGGCCCGGCTGGACGAAATGCGCCGCCGCGCGCTGCTCGGCGGAGTTTCCGAAGTTCTGCTCGGCCTGCTCAAAACGCCGCAGTTCCTCGAAAATTACACGGGAATGCGCCGCCTGCGCGTCAACGCGAACGTCGTCTACCTCGCGAACATCGCGGCGGAGTACGAGCGCTCGGAGGGGAAGTCGCTGCGCGGCTGCGCCGAATACCTGCTCACCACGTCGTCCTCGGGCAGCGCGAAGGAAGAGCCGGAGCTCTTCGGCGACGACGTCAACGCCGTGCGCGTGATGACAGTCCACGCCTCGAAGGGGCTCGAATTCCCCGTCGTCGCGATGACGCTCTCCGACAAAAAGGGCGCGGCGCTACCGTCGATAATCGTCTCTAAAAAATACGGCGCGGCGGCGAAAGATTACCCTGAGTACCTCGAAGGCGCGGGCGAAGCGCGCGGCGACGGACGCACCGCGGCGTACAGGTGGGAGCGGCACGAAGAGAACGCCGCGCAGCGCGAGGAGCTGGAGCGCCTGTGGTACGTCGGCTTCACGCGCGCGCGCGACCGGCTGATACTCTGCGGAATCTACAAAGAGCCGAAGAAAGCGGAGAGCGCGAAGCCGAACTTCCTGCGCTTGATGATAGAAAGCGGAATTTTCGACGAATGCACAGATTTGACCGAAGACGACAAAAATCTGCCGAAGTACGCGGAGTACCAAGCCCCGCCCGAAGGAGCGAAACTCGAACTGAAGGTCGTCAGCCCCGCGAAGCTCGGGCGCATTTCGGCCTCGGCCTACGCGCTGCTCTCGTGGTGTCCTGCGGCCTACCGCATGATTTACCGGCAGGGGCGCGACGCGGACTGGATAATCAAGGGCGGCGGGGGAGGCGCTGACTTCGGCGTCATGGCGCACTGGCTGCTCGCGCGCTGGGACTTCCGCGCCGAAAGCCTCGACCTTCTGCTGCCGCGCGCGCGCGGCCTCGAATGGCGCGCCGTCAGCTGGCGTATGCCAGCCGAGCTGCGCGTACAGTACCGTTCGGACGCGAAGCGCGCGGAGCTGCGCGCGATGCTCGAACGCTTCGCCGCGACGGCGGAGTGCGCGCGTCTCGCCGCGCTCGCCGGAGAGGAGGGCGCGCTGCAAAGGGAGACGCGCTTCCGCGTACCGCTGAACGGCACAGTGCTGATAGGCGCGACGGACCTTTTCTGGCGCGACGCGGACGGGCTGCATCTGCGCGACTGGAAGAGCGCGCCGGAAGAGACGGCCCCGTCGTTCTATTACGAGAAGCAGCTCGAATTCTACGCCTGCGCGCTGAACCGCTACCTCGCGGCGAACGACGGCGCGGGCACGCCGATAGACTCGGCGCTCATATATCTGCGCTCCGACGGAACGGGCGGCGTGCGAAGCTACGATGCGGAGGATTTTGCAAAAATCGAGGAAGAGATAGAAAACGCGGCTATCCGCGCCGTCTCGGGGGACTTCGGCGGAGCGGCGGAACGCTGCGCGCGCTGCCCGTGGCGCGCGGACTGCATGGAAAAGAGCAAAGCTTTATAACGCCGCCGCGGACTTGCGCGGAATACAAAAGAGAGCGGCGCGCCGGTAAACCTCTGGACGCGCCGCTCTCTTTATGCCCTTTTGCCGGCGCATCGAGCGCGGCTATTTTTCTGCCTTCTCCGCCTCCATGCGTTCTATAAGCGTCTCGGCCGCGCGCGTCAGCTCGTCCCTGTCCGCCGACTGCGATTCGAGCGTCAGCACGCCGTCTTTGCCGAGCTTCACGATTAGGCTCAGGCCGAGGATGGGGCGGCTTTCTAGCATCGCGCCGCGCCCCGCGACGGAAATTTTCTCCGCGCTCTCGCCGCCCGAGGTTTCGCCGCCTTCGCCGACCTCCGTAACGGGCTTCCAGAGCTTCGGCCCCGCGCCCTCCATCCATACGGCGAGGAACTTGACGCCGTTCGCCGTCCTGTACTCGCGTTCGAGCCACTGTCCCTGATGTCCGGAGACCGCGTCGAGCTGCGTCTCGCGCAGCGGGCCGCACGTCCAGCCCTCGACCTCCGGCAGCGCCGCCGCGAACGCCTGCGAGGCCGCGAGCGCCGCAATAGCCGCGGCTAGCATGAATTTTCTAAGTTTCATGAGGATTCCTCCAATCTCATCGCTGCCGCTAAGTATAGCGCTTAATGCGAACCGCGTGCAAACGAAACGCCGCGTCGATTTGCCGCCGCGCCGCGCGGTATTGTAGAATACTTATGCCAGACTTGGCAGAGCGGGAGGTGCGCGCGATGAACTGCGGCAAACCGGACGATATAGACGAAGAGATTATCCGCATACTGTGGCGCGACGGACGCATAACGATGCAGGAGCTCGGACGGCGCGTACACCTGACGGGACAGGCGGTGAAGAACCGCATCGAACGGCTCGAAGATTGGGGAATAATCCAGCGCTACACGGTCAACGTGAACTGCCCGGTCTATGGGTACAAGATACACGCGCTGATAAAGGTCGAGCTCCGAGCGTCGCAGCCGCAGGGCTTTGAAGATTTCATCAACAGCGGACAATATAAGATAATCCACTGCTACCGAGTGACGGGCAAGCCCTCTTACGTCGTCGACGTGTATTTCATGTCGGAGGAGGAACGCGACGGCTTTCTTGCCGAGGCGGAGAAGTACGGCGTATGCAGCATAGACATAGTGCTGCGCACCGTCGGCCCCTTTTAGCGCGAGGAGTTGAAAAATTCAAGCGAACAGCCCGAAAGGGTTGAATCGCATCGTGGCGGCGGAGAGGCGCTTCATCT
Source organism: uncultured Cloacibacillus sp. (assembly GCA_900544635.1). GTDB lineage: Bacteria > Synergistota > Synergistia > Synergistales > Synergistaceae > Caccocola > Caccocola faecigallinarum. Next base: position 13,074 of record UQVV01000012.1, read on the forward strand.
ACAATTCAGCCGTTCGGAGCGGAAGCGCCCGAAACAATCAAACGCGACGGAGGAATTGACGATGAAGACGAAAGGGGTCTCCTATCAGCAGCTGCGCAGCGCCACAGGGAAGGTAATCTATAACGGGACGACCTTCCTCATAGACCCGATGCTTGCGGAAAAAGGACGCTACGAGGGCTTTGCCGGAACGTTCAACGCCGAGGTGAGAAACCCGACCGTAGAGCTGCCCGAATCCCAAGAGAAGATAATGGAAGGCGTCGATGCGGTAATCGTCACGCACACGCACCCCGACCATTGGGACGAGGCGGCGCAGCGGTTCATCGACAAAGAGCTTCCGTTCTTCGTGCAGGACGAGGCCGACGCCGCGGCGATACGCAAAGCGGGCTTCAAGAACGTCACGGTTCTTGACGGAAGCGCGGCGTTCGGCGGCGTAACGCTTACGCGTGTAGAGGGAACGCACGGCACGCAGGCGATGTACGACGACGCTGCGGCGGCGGAGCTGCTCGGCGAAAGCATGGGCGTGGTCTTCGCCGCACCAGATGAAAAGACCGTATATCTGCTTGGCGACACTGTGTGGACGCCGCGCGTCTCGAAGACGCTCCGCACCGTCAAGCCCGACGTGCTCATCATGAACACCGGCTATGCGAAGATGCTCGGCTACAACGAAAGTATCATCATGGGCACGGCGGACGTGGCGAAGGCCGCCGCTTTCCTGCCCGAGGCTGAAATCGTAGCCGTCCACATGGACGCCATCAACCACTGCACGGTCTCCAGAAAGAACGTAAGAGCGCTCGCGAAGATGCTGAAAATCGAAGACCGCGTACACGTTCCCGAGGACGGAGAAACGGTCGAGTTCTAAAAAATAAGCGAATCGTCATCAAAAGCGAAGAGAGCGCCCGGCGGAGGAAGGCCGGGCGTTTTGCTTTGCCGCCGGCGCGGCGCGATACGCAGACAATTTCATATATGTAATGTAAAATAAACTGCAGCAATGTGCCGCGCAAAGACGCGGCGCGAAATTTATGAATATATGAATTGAAGGAGCAACCGCCTTTGCGTAAATTTTTTATCAGAGTTTTCGGATGCCAGATGAATTCCTACGACGGGGACAGGCTGCGCACCGCGATGAACCACATGGGATGGACGGAGTCGGCCGAGGAGGAGGCCGACGTCGTGATGCTCGTGACCTGCAGCATCCGCGAGAAGGCGGAGCAGAAGGCCGCGAGCGAAATCGGCCGCTACGACCTTCAGCGCAGGAAGACCGGCAAACCCGCCGTCGTTCTCGTCGGCTGCATGGCGCAGCGTATCGGGCGCGAGATGGCGAAGAAATTTCCCTGCGTCAAGCTCGTCTCCGGGCCGCGCCATCTCGGCCTCGTGCCTCAGGCCGCGGCGGAGATAACGCCCGACTGCGCGCCGCGCTTTTTCATGGACGACGACCCGCGCGCGCTCATCGACCTCGAGGTCGTGCCGACCGCGCGCACGAACCCCTTCAAGGCCTACGTCACGATAACCTACGGCTGCGACCGCTTCTGTTCATACTGCATAGTCCCTTACGTGCGCGGCAGGCTCCAGTCGCGCGCGCACGAGGACATTCTGAACGAGGTCAGGACGCTCATCGACGGCGGCGCGCGCGAAATTACGCTGCTCGGACAGAACGTCGACGCCTACGGCAAGGATTTGAAGAACGGCTACGGCTTCGCCTCGCTGCTCGCCGACACGGCGGCTCTGCCTGGGCTCGAACGGCTCCGCTTCGCGACCTCGCATCCGAAGGATTTCGACGCGGACATCCTCGACGTGATGCGCGACAACCCGACGATATGCCGCGCGATAAACCTGCCCGTGCAGTCCGGCAGCGACAGGATACTGCGCGAGATGAACCGCGGCTACACCTCGGGCCAGTACCTCGAGCTCGTCGACAGGATTAAGGCCGCGCTCCCCGACGTGAGCCTCACGACGGACCTCATCGTCGGCTTCCCGGGCGAGACGGAGGAGGATTTCCGCGATTCGTACCGTTTGCTCGAAACTGTGAAGTTCGACATAGTACACACGGCGGCCTACTCGCCGCGCGAAGGGACGCGCGCCGCAGTGATGGACGGGCAGATTGACAACCGCGTCAAGGCGGCGCGGCTCAACGAGATGAACGCGCTCCAGGCGTCGATCGCGCGCGGCTCGAACGAACAGTACGTCGGCCGCGACTTCGAGATACTCGCCGACGGCTGGGCTCCGCGCGGCGAGGGCAAGATACAGGGACGCACGATGACCGACAAGGTCGTCATAATCCCCGGCGATGAGTCCGATTTCGGCAAAACGATACCGGTCACGATTACGCGCGCGAGCCACTGGTCGCTCGAAGGCGAGCGGAGGGATAAATGAATTTCCGCGGCTCCGGCAAGCTGCTGACCGCGGCGGGGATTTTATGCTTCGCCGTCGCCTTTCTGCTGCTGAACTCGTTTCGCGGCGAGTTCGGCAAAGACACCGCGGGGCTTAACAACGACGCGCCGTGGATGGAGGACACGCTCGACGTAACGCCGCAGGCTTCGGCCCCCGCGCAGTCCGGGCCGGAGCGTATCGCCTCCGTCGCGCAGAGCGCGCCCGCGGCCAAGTGGGTCGTCTATGTCACGGGCGCGGTGCGCAATCCCGGCGTTTACGAGATAGCGCCGCAGTCGCGCGTCTACGAAGCGCTGAACGCCGCGGGCGGCTTCTCGTCCGACGCCGACCAGGAGGCGGTCAACCTAGCCGCGATGCTGGCGGACGGCGTTCACATAAAATTCCCGCGCAAGGGCGAAGCTGCGCAGCCGCAGACCTCCGCGCCCGCGGCTCCGGCGGCTCAGTCCGTTTCGTCCGCGCCGCGCGCGCCTGCGGCCTCCGGCAAAATCAACATAAACACCGCGAGCCTCGGCGAGCTCGACACGCTCGCGGGAATCGGGCCGAAGACGGGTCAGGCGATAATCGCCTACCGCGAGGCGAACGGCCCGTTCCGCCGCGCCGAGGACCTGATGAACGTCAAGGGCATCGGCCCGAAGAAATTCGACGCGATAAAGGACGACATAACGATTGGCGGTTAAGGAGGGGCCGCTCGCCGCGGCTCCCGCCTTTTTTATATTCGTCTCGCTCTGCGTCTCGATTCTGCTCGGCGTGCGCACGTCCGCGCCGGTCTCCGTAATCGCCGCCGTCTCTGCGCTCTTTTCCGCCGCAGCGATATTCGCGGGCACGGAGCGCGAGGTTCCCGGATGGCGGCGGATGCTCGCGCTCGTCGTAACTCTTTCCTTCGTTTTATCTTTCATATCCGCTGCGCGCACGCGCGAAAAAATTTCATTTCCCGACAGCTTCGAAGCTTACGGGAAAATCCTGCTCGCGCGCGATTGGGGCAAAACGCGCGCCTATCTCATAGAAACGCCCTACGGGCGCGCGGCGGCCTACTCGCGCGAAAATCTGCGCGAGGGCGCGGGCGTCAGGCTGCGCGCCGCGTCGTTCGATTTCAAGCGAGCGGAGGAGCGCGGCGGCTTCGACGAGATGCTCTTCTGGCGCGGCAAGGGCGCGGTCAAAAAACTGGAGCTTTTTGAAATCAGCGAGACCGCACCGCCCTCGGGGCTCGCCGCGTGGAGGAACAGCCTCGACGCGCTTTTCGACGC
>UQVV01000013.1 GCA_900544635.1 uncultured Cloacibacillus sp.
GGGTACATCTCGCTGAACTCGTAGGTCTCGCCGTTGATGGCGGCCTGGAGGTTCTCGGCGGTGGTGCCGACTCCGCCGTTGGCGCGGAATTCCGCGAAGGCGTGGATGGTCTCGGCCTCGGCGGTGGCGCGGAAGAGCTTCGCTACGCCCTTGAATCCGTCTTTTTCAGCCTGCTCGGCGAACATGAGGTACTTGCGGTTGGCCTGGGACTCCCCGGCGAATGCGGCTGCGAGATTATCTTTCGTTGACATAAAAATTCTCCTCCTTAGAGTTCTTTATCTTGATAGTTTTTCCCACACATTTAGCGCGCCCGTGAGCACGTTATCTAAAACAATTATAAGTTTAATCTGCAATGGCGTTTTTGTCAAGCGCCGCGAAAATTCCTGCTAGAACTCGACGCCCGCGCGCGCCTGCACGCCGTCGCGGTATGGGTGCTTCACCTCGCGCATCTCGGTGACGAGCGCGGCGCGGTCGATGAACTCCTGCGGCGCGTTTCGCCCGGTCAGCACGACTTCCGTACCCTCGGATTTTTTGTCGAGCGCCGCGGCTACGTCGTCCGCCGTCAGCAGGCCGAAGTCGACGGCTACGTTTATCTCGTCGAGCACGACGAGGTCGTATTCGCCGGAGCTCATGAACTCCGCCGCGAGCTTCAGCCCGCGCCGCGCCTCGGCGAAGTCCTCCTCCGTTTCGTCGCCCTTGAAGATGCACTGCGTCCGTCCCGTGCGCACGTGCGTGACGCCGGGCAGCATGGCGAGCGAGACGATTTCGCCGTAGACGGGGCTGCCCTTCATGAACTGTACGAAGGCGATCTTCGCGCCGCGCCCCGCCGCGCGCAGCGCGAGGCCGAGCGCCGCAGTCGTCTTGCCCTTGCCGTCGCCGGTGTAGACCTGTATCAGCCCTTTTTCGCCGAACATTTTTCCATGCCTCCTCCGTGACGGCGCACGAAGTCCTCAATGAGCCGCGCCGATATGCTGACGCCGCGGTAGTACTCCGGAATCTCGTCCGGCGCAAACCACTTTGCGTCCTCTATCTCGCCCTCGTCGGGGCAGATTTCGCCCGACTCCCACTCCGCGGTGAAGCCGAGCATCAGCGAGCGCGGGAAGGCCCACGGCTGGCTCGCGAAGTATTTTACGTTTTTGACGCGGACCTTCGTCTCCTCGTAGACCTCGCGCGCGACGCACTCCTCGAGGCTCTCGCCCGGCTCGACGAAGCCCGCGAGCACGCTGTAGCGCCCGGGCGGGAAATTAACGCCGTGGCCCAGCAGAATCTTGCCGTCGCGCTCGACGCAGACGATGATGGCGGGGCAGATGACGGGGTAGATGCGCTCGCCGCACCTCGGGCAGCGCATCGCCCACTCCTTATCGTCGAAGACGTTCGCCGCGCCGCAGCGGCCGCAGAACCTGTGCGTCCGCTCCCAGTCCATGTAATGGAAGGCCTTGCCGATGCGGAAGAACTGCTCTTCGCCCGCCGTCGTCCAGCAGGTGCGCCGCTCGCAGGCCTCGAAGCCCGCGGGAATTTCGCACTCGTCCGCGAGCTCGGCCCAGACGTCGTCCGCGCCGTCCCTGTCAACAAGCCCCGAGTTCACGAACCTCGCGGCGAGACAGTCCGGAACCTCGCCGCGCTCCGGCACGCGCCCGCCTCCGGCAAGAATCACGCGCCCTTTATGAAACATATAGCATAGAGACATTTACGGTCCTTCTTCCTCTTAGAACAGATATACCCGAACGTTATTGTACTGGACTTAGCGGCAAAAGAACACTATTATTTATATATCGCAATATCATTTCTCAGGAGGGCTCGTCATGATCGAAAAATTTGAACACGTAACCGCCGAAACCAAAGCCAACGTCTACTTCGACGGAAAGGTGATCAGCCACACGCTCTGGCTCGCGGACGGCGAAAAGCGCACGCTCGGCATCTTCATGCCCGGCGCATACGAATTCGGCACCGCCGACGCCGAGATAATGGACCTCACCGACGGCGAGTGCGAAGTGCAGCTCCCCGGCTCCGACGAATGGAAATTCATGAAGGCCGGCGAAGCCTTCAAAGTCCCCGCCAACAGCAAATACGGCCTCCGCTGCTACGTCCCCGTGCAGTACATCTGCGCCTACGTGAAGGAATAACGCGAAACCGCGCGGAACCGAACATCAAACGACAAAAAGCCGGGGCATGAGCCCCGGCTTGGTTTTTGGGCGTGTGCGCGCTCAGTTCAGCTCAGAACAGCAGCGGCCGCTCTTAAAGTAAACGCATATAGTCGCGTGCTCCGTAGAAATAACGCATAATCAGCACGTTTTTTGAAACCTCGTCAATCTTATAAACAAGCACATAACTGCCTATGACAGCCCTGCGGTATCCTTCCGCCCGAAGCTTTATGTCGGAGCATTCTCCGTACATATAAGGAGTCCTGCGCAGATTTTCATAGCAGGCCTCAACGCCGTCCAGCAGCTCGCCGGCGGCTGATGGGTTGAACAACTTCTGCGTTATATAAGCGACGATATCGTCCAGATCATTTTCCGCCTGAGCCGTAACGAACAGGCTATACATTATACTTCGCTCGTATATCGCTCAAAGAACTCGCCGCATCGGAAATCCTTCCCGCACGGATATCTTCCTCCGCCTCGGCCAGCTTGACGTAAATATCCGCCATCCCGAGCCGCTCTTCATAAGTCCGCATACTCATAATCACCATATCGCCGTAGCCGTTTTTCGTAATATAGATCGGTTCCTTGCTTTCGCTGCACATCTGAGATATCTTCGCTGTGTCCTTCAAATCCCGAATAGGAATAATCTGCGGCATTATTATCACTCCTTTTATGGCCTTATTATGTCATAAATATAAGCATATCGGCAAATAAAAAAGCCCTCGAAACGAGGGCTTTGACAACATCCGGAAAATTAATTGGCGGAGAGTGGAGGATTCGAACCCCCGGGGCTGTGACACCCAATTGATTTCAAGTCAATCACCATAGACCACTCGGACAACTCTCCGCATACTGGTGCATTATAATCGCTGCGGCCGGTTATGGCAAGCGCGGGCGGCGTTTGCCGTCCGCGCGGTGGGGTGTTATTTCTTCGCCTCCATGTATTTCGCCCAGTCGGCGTTGAACTGGTCGATGCCTTTGGTCGTGAGCGGGTGGTTGAAGAGCATTTTGAGGACTTTGAAGGGGACTGTCGCGTAGTCGGCTCCGGCTTTGGCGCATTCGAGGACGTGGGCGGGGTGGCGCAGGCTCGCGGCTATGACCTTGGTCTCTATTCCGTAGGCGTCGTAGATGTCGACTACGTCGTAGACGAGCTTGAGGCCGTCTTCGCCGATGTCGTCGAGGCGTCCGACGAAGGGGCTGACGTAGGTCGCGCCCGCGGCGGCGGCGAGTATCGCCTGGTTCGCGGAGAAGACGAGCGTGACGTTGGTTTTGATGCCGAGCGCGGTGAGTTCTTTTACCGCGCCGAGGCCGTCGGGGCAGAGCGGTATTTTGACGACGACCTGCGGGTGAATCTTGGCGATGACCTTCGCCTCTTCGACGAGCTTGGATTTTTCAAGCGAGACGGCTTCGGCGCTGACGGGGCCGTTGACGACCTCGGCTATTTCGCGCACGCGCGTGTGGAAGTCGATGTTCCCCTCTTTGGAGACGAGCGTCGGGTTGGTGGTTACGCCGGCGACTACGCCCCAGGAGCAGGCTTCTTTGATTTCGTCGAGGTTGGCTGTGTCGAGGAAAAAATTCATTTTTTATCTCCCTTTCGGATAATGTGTATTTTTTTTAACGCGGCGCGTCCGCGTCATGTTTTTCGTCGGAGGGCGCGCGGCCTTCGGCTTCGCGTTCGCGCCTGTCCATTTCCGCGACTTCGCGGCTGAGCGTGAAGCTGAGGACGACGCGCAGGAGCACGATGACGGTGAGGACTATTACGCCCTGCAGGTCGGGGTTGCTGATCGTCCCGATTATGTCGGCGGCCATGAGGAATTGGAGGCCGAGCATGAGCGTCTCTTCGAGCGAGAGGCGCAGATGCAGCCATTCGTTTTTTGCGGCGCGGCGGCGCGAGAGCGCGAGGCGCAGGCCGCGCGCGATCGCCGCGGCGACGCCGCAGAGTATGATGATTATGCTGATGAATTCTATCGCCGCGCAGGCGTATTCGGCGAAGAGGTGGAGCGTGTGCGGCGCGGAACTGAGGATTTCCATGGCGGCGCTATTTCGTCAGCAGGCCGCAGACGAGGACGAAGTATTCCGGCACGCGGCCCTCCGACGCCCATTTTATCGGCGTGGCGAGGAGGTTCTGCGCCGTCGCGCATACGTCGCCGCCGAGCGACTCTATGGAGTAGCGCATGAGCTCTGGACGGCGGCAGGGCGCGCCGGATTTTTTCGCGCATTCGGCGCAGAGCTCGCAGCTTCCGGCCGAGAGGCCGAGGCTGCCGGGGCGTTCTTTTTCGAGGGCGAGCGCGCGCTCCATGAGCTTTTGTTTCTCTGCGGAGAGCGCCGCGCGTATATCTTTGTTTGTCTCAGGCGCGTTGTAGTCCGCGCCTATAAATTCCGGCGCTAGCTCGAGTTTTGTGCCGAATATCTGAAATTCGCGGAACTGCGCCCATAGGCCGAGCGGATCGAAGCCGTAGGGCGGGCAGGACCATTTCGACGAGTAGTTATGGCACGCCCTGCAGCATTCGAGGAAGCGCGGCACGTCCACGTAGTCCCGGACGTAGTCGCTCACGGCGATTTTGTTTTCAAGCGGAACGGCGGAATATTTAAGCACGGCGTCGTCCTCCCTTCGCGCGGACCGTTTTTTACATTGTACTCAAGCGCGCGCGAAACTTCAACGCGTGCGAGCCTTTCCGCGCGCCGCCGTTATGTCTTAGAATATGCGCATGTTTTTTCAAAGGAGAAGGTTTTATGAAAGGTTATTACAATGGCGTTCTCTGCCGCCTGACCGAATACCGAATGATGGGGAAGACTGCGCCGGCTTTGTCCTATATTTCAAGTCCCGACCAGGAGACGATGCTGCGCGCGGGATTCACAGAGGTGCGGAACGGATTGTGGCTGAAGGTGCTGACGGAGGAGGAGTTTGAGGAAGTCGCGGCGGAGTTTGAAAAGCACGGCCGGCCCGCGCATTCGGATAAAAAATAAGACGCCGCGCGGGCGTCTTATTTTTTGCGGTAATGTAGTGGTTTCCGTTATATCGCGTATGCCTCGGGCGCTTCCTGCGGCTCGTTGCCGAGGTCGGCGTAGTTTTCCTTCGCGAATTTCGCGGGGAGGAAGTCCTTCGCGACCTGCGGGAAGAGGATGTAGGAGAGGACGTCTTCGGGCTGGGTGCACCATACGCCGATTTCTTTTTTCGCCTGCTCGATTTCCGGCGGAATCTTTTCGCCCGGGCGGCAGGTTATCGGCTGCTCGTCGCCGAGGACTATCTTCTGTATCTCTGGGTCGACGGGGGCCGGCGTTTTTCCGTAGTAGCCGCGGAAGTACTGGCGCACTTCGTTCGGGATCATCTTCCAGCGTTTGCCGGAGATTACGTTCATCGCGGCCTGCGTGCCGACTATCTGGCTGGTCGGCGTGACGAGCGGCGGGTAGCCCATTTCCTTGCGGACGCGCGGCACTTCTTCGAGCACTTCGTTGAATTTGTTGAGGCAGCCGCCTTCCTTGAGCTGGCTCTGGAGGTTGGAGTACATTCCGCCCGGTATCTGGTAGAGCAGGATGTTGACGTTGACTCCGCTGACGCCCATGATGATGTCTTTGTATTTTTCGCGGAGCTTCTGGTAGTGCTTCGCTATCGGGAGGAGCTTTTCGAGCGAGAGCCCCGTGTCGAGCGGGCCGCCCGCGAGAGCGGCTACCATCGTTTCGGTGGCGGGCTGGCTGGTGCCCATCGCGAAGGGCGATATGGCGCAGTCTACGACGTTGGCTCCGGCTTCGAGGGCCGCGAGGTAGGTCATGGCCGCCATGCCGCTGGTGTAGTGGCTGTGTATCTGTATGGGCAGATCGACCTTTTTGCGTATCGCCTTGACGAGCGACGTGGCCGCGGCGGGCGAGAGAAGCCCCGCCATGTCCTTGATGCATATCGAGTCGGCGCCCATTCCGGCCATGTCCTGCGCCTGCTTCGCGAAGAGCTCGAGCGTGTGGACGGGCGACACGGTGTAGGATATCGTCATCTGGAGCTCGGCGCCCTCTTTCTTGACTGTCTCCGCCGCTACGGACATGTTGCGGAGGTCGTTGAGAGCGTCGAATACGCGGATGATGTCCATTCCGTTGCCGATGGCGCGCTTTACGAATTCGCGCACCGTCTCGTCGGAGTAGTGGCGGTAGCCGACGAGGTTCTGCCCGCGGAGGAGCATCTGGGTCTTCGTCTTCTTGAGGCGCTTCTTGAACTGGCGCAGCCTCTCCCACGGGTCTTCGTTGAGGAAGCGCATCGCGGAGTCGAACGTAGCGCCGCCCCAGCATTCTATGGAGTGGTAGCCTACTTCATCCACGGCCTCGCATATCGGCAGCATGTCCTCGGTGCGGAGGCGCGTCGCCATTATGGACTGGTGCGCGTCGCGGAATGCCGTCTCGGTTATTCCGACGCGGGGTTTTTTCTTCGTTTCGACGGGTTTTTTCACTTCCTGCACGGAAATGGACGGAGCTTCCGCCGCCGCGGCCTGTTCTGCCTTTACGGCTTCCGCGGTGGTTATCTTCGTGGCTATAACGTTTCCGTTAGCGTCTTTGATTTCCTGCTTCACCACTGTTTCTGACATGGATGACCTACCCTTCCATCATAAAGTCGAATCCGCAAGACCGCGCCCGCGCGAGGCGGCGGCGTCCGCCCGGACTCCGCTGCGGCGTTTCGCGCCGCGGTCGTTGGGTTACTGTATATTACTTCGTCTGGCGGGGTTTATTCAAGTGGGAATGTCGTTTTTTTTTGTCAATTACTTACAATTTCGCAAGATTCTAAAAAATTTGTGCGGCGGGAGCATACAATTCGCCCGCACCGTCAGTCGGCTAAGACAAAAAAGGAGCCCCCGATTCGGGGGCTCCTTGCGGTGTTTCTCAGTCTTTCGGACTAGTCGTCCATTTTCATTTCGGCCATGTGCTTGTAGAAGCGCCACTTGTCCTTGATGGACTGCTTCTCTTCTTCGAGAAGGGCTGCGGCTTCTTCTTTGTTCATGGTCTTGAGGCTCTTGTAGCGGACTTCGTTGTAGATGTAGTCCTCAAGCGGCAGCGTCGGCTCTTTGCTGTCGATGATGAGCGGGTTCTTGCCTTCCTTGGCGAGGTCCGGGTTGTAGCGCATGAGCATCCAGTGGCCGGATTCTACCGCGCGCTTCTGCTGGTCGAGGCCGTTTACCATGTCTATGCCGTGCGCTATGCAGTGGCAGTAGGCGATGATGATGGACGGGCCGTCGTAGGCTTCGGCTTCCTTGAATACCTTGACGGTGTGGGCGTCGTTGGCTCCGATGGATACCTTGCCGACGTAGACGTTGCCGTAGCTCATGGCCATCATGGCGAGGTCTTTCTTGCCCATCTTCTTGCCCGCGGCGGCGAATTTCGCTACCGCTCCGCGCGGGGTCGACTTGGAGGCCTGTCCGCCGGTGTTGGAGTAGACTTCGGTGTCGAGGACGAGGATGTTGACGTTGCGGCCCGAGGCGATGACGTGGTCGAGTCCGCCGTAGCCGATGTCGTATGCCCAGCCGTCTCCGCCTATGCTCCAGACGGATTTCTTGGCGAGGTTGTCGATGACGGATTCGAGCTCTTCGGCCTCTTCGGTGCCCATGTAGTGGAGCTGGGCCTTGACTTCGTCGATTTTCTCTTCGACCGCCTTTATCTCGGCTTCGGTGGTCTGCGGGGCTTCGAGTATCGCCTTGACGGTCTCTTCGCCGAGCTCGGGCTCCATCTTCTTGAGGAGTTCCGCGGCGTATTCGGCGTGCTTGTCTATCGCGAGGCGGAAGCCGAGGCCGAATTCGGCGGCGTCTTCAAAGAGCGAGTTACTCCACGCGGGGCCTCTGCCTTCGTCGTTGACGCACCACGGGGTGGTCGGGAGGTTGCCTCCGTAGATGGAGGAGCAGCCGGTGGCGTTCGCTATTATCGCCCTGTCGCCGAAGAGCTGCGAGAGGAGCTTGAGGTACGGGGTTTCGCCGCAGCCGGCGCAGGCGCCCGAGAACTCAAAGAGCGGACGGAGGAGCTGTACGTCTTTGACGGTCGAGGTGTTGAGCTGGTTTCTGTCGGTCTCGGGGATGTCGAGGAAGAAGTTCCAGTTCGCGCGCTCGGTTTCGCGGAGCGGCATCTGGGTCTTCATCGTGAGCGGACGCGCGCCGCCCTCTTCCTTGGCCTTTACCGGGCAGTTGTGGGCGCAGAGGCCGCAGCCGGTGCAGTCCTCGGGAGCGATCTGTACCGTGAAGGCTTCGCCGGGGAAGTTCTTCCATTTCGCGTCGGCGTGCTTGAAGGTCTCGGGGGCGTCCTCAAGGAGCTTCTTGTCGTAGACCTTGGAGCGTATCGCCGCGTGCGGGCAGACGAGTACGCACTTACCGCACTGGATGCAGAGGTTCGGATCCCAGACGGGGATGTCTATCGCTATGTTGCGCTTCTCGTACTGCGTGGTCGCGGTCGGGAAGGTGCCGTCCTCGGGCAGAGCGGAGACGGGGAGGCTGTCGCCTTCGAGGACCATCATGGGGCCGAGCACGTCTTTGACGAACTCGGGGGCGTCGTCGGCGACGGGCGGCTTGATGTCGAAGGTGCTGGTCGCCTCGGCGGGGACTTTGACCTCGTGGAGGTTGGCGAGGGTTTCGTCGACGGCCTTGATGTTCTTGTCGACTATCGCCTGGCCCTTGCGGCTGTAGCTCTTTACGATGGAGTCCTTGATGGCCTTGATGGCTTCGTCCTGCGGAAGGATGCCGCTGATGGCGAAGAAGCAGGTCTGCATGATTGTGTTCGTGCGGGAGCCCATGCCGGTTTCCTTCGCGATTTTGACGGCGTCGATGACGTAGAACTTGAGGTGCTTGTCTATTATCTGCTTCTGGTAGCGGTAGGGCAGCTTGTCCCAGATCTCTTCGGGGCCGAAGGGGGCGTTGAGGAGGAAGGTGCCGCCGTCGGCCGCGTTCTTGAGAACGTCGAGCTTCTCAAGGAAGGAGTAGACGTGGCAGGCGAGGAAGTTGGCCTTGTTGATGAGGTAGCTGGCGTATATCGGGTCGGGGCCGAAGCGCAGGTGGCTGACGGTGTAGCCGCCGGACTTCTTGGAGTCGTAGCTGTAGTAGCCCTGGGCGTAGAGGTCGGTCTCCTGGCCTATTATCTTGATGGAGTTCTTGTTGGCGCCGACGGTTCCGTCCGAGCCGAGGCCGTAGAAGAGGCAGCGTACCGTCTTCGGGTTCTCGGTGTCGAAGGAGGGATCGTAGGGCAGGCTCGTGAAGGTGACGTCGTCCTCGATGCCGATGGTGAAGCCGTCTTTCGGCTCGAGCTTGTTGAGCTCGTCGTAGACGCCCTTGACCATGGCGGGGGTGAAGTCCTTCGAGGAGAGTCCGTAGCGTCCGCCGACGACGGTGATGCCGCTGCCGTTTAGCGCCTCGCGCACGTCTGCGCAGAGGGGCTCGCAGATGGCCGCGGGGTCTTTGCTGCGGTCGAGGACTGCGATCGTCCTGACTGTCGCGGGCAGCGCGTTGCAGAAGCGCTTGACGTCGAAGGGACGGAAGAGGCGGACGGCGACGAGGCCGACTTTTTCTCCGTGCTGGTTCATGTAGTCGACGGTTTCGCGCGCGACCGCAGCTCCGGAGCCCATGATGACTATTACGCGTTCGGCGTCGGCCGCTCCGTAGTAATCGAAGAGGTGGTACTGGCGGCCGGTGATCTTCGCGAATTTGTCCATCGCGGCCTGGAAGATGTCGGGCATGTCGGCGTAGTAGCGGTTCGCGCCTTCTCTGGCCTGGAAGAATACGTCGGGGTTCTGCGCGGTTCCGCGGACGAGCGGCGCGTCGGGTGTGAGCCTGTTCCAGCGGTGCTCGCGGACGAGGTCGTCGTCGATGCAGGCGCGCATTGTGTCGTAGGATATTTCTTCAATTTTCATTTCTTCGTGGCTGGTGCGGAAGCCGTCGAAGAAGTGGAGGACGGGGACGTGTCCCTCGAGGGTCGCCATCTGGGCGATGAGGGCGTTGTCGGTGGTCTCCTGGACGGTCGAGGAGCAGAGCATGGCCCAGCCGGTGTTGCGGACCGCCATTACGTCGGAGTGGTCTCCGAAGATGGAGAGCGCGTGGGTCGCGAGGCTGCGCGCCGTGACGTGCATTACGGTGCTCGTGAGCTCTCCGGCTATCTTGTACATGTTCGGGATCATGAGGAGAAGTCCCTGCGAAGCGGTGAAGGTCGTGCCGAGCGCTCCGGCCTGTATCGCTCCGTGGTAGGCTCCGGAGGCTCCGGCCTCGCTCTGCATCTCTTCGACGAGCGGAACGGTTCCCCAGATGTTCGGACGGTGCTCCGCGGACCACTGATCCGACCATTCTCCCATCGGCGACGACGGCGTGATCGGGTAGATAGATATTACCTCGTTCACGGCGTGGGCGACATGCGCCGCAGCTTCGTTCCCGTCTACCGTTACCATCTTTCTCTCTGACATTTTTTTACCTCCCATTTGCTTCCCAACATTTGGGTTTTGTGCCTATTATTGTCAAACAACTTATTATTGCACAATTTTCTGCAAATTTCCAGCCCTCGCGGCTAATTCGCGCAAAATAACGATAATCCGCGCCAATATTGAAGATTATGCGCCGCGGCGGCGATATTATGCGCCTAACTTTCCGTAAAGAATGCGTAAAGATTTCGCGCACGCGGAAAAACGGAGCGCGCCCTCCCGCGCGAAGGGGCGGAAGGGCGCGCCTGTTTGTCCGATATATTTTACGTAAGCGCCGCGCTTACTTCGCCGCGTACACGCCGTCGATGAGCGTGCCGTCGCGGTACTCGACCGCGGCGATGAGCTTATCGTAGTCGAACTCTATCGGCTCGGGGACGCCCGTGAGCTTTTCTACCTCGCCCTTGAGCTTCTCGATGTCTATGACGGGAAGCTTCGCCTTGAGCGCCGCTTCGAGAACGTCGGCGCGCCGCGGGTTCACGCAGATGCCGCGCTCGGTCACTATCACGTCCACCGTTTCGCCCGGCGTCGTTATCGTCGTGACCTTGTTCTTAATCGAGGGCACGCCGCCGCGGAACGAGGGGCAGACGACTATCGAGAGCGCCGCGCCCGCCGCGGCGTCCTGGTGTCCGCCCGACGCGCCGCGCAGAACGCCGTCGTTGCCGGTCAGCACGTTGACGTTGAAGTCCGTGTCCACCTCGAGCGCCGCGAGCACGACGCAGTCAAGGTTGTTGACGACCGCGCCCGCGTTGAAGGGGTTCGCGTACCACGAGGCGTCTATCTCTATGTGGTTCGGGTTTGAGAGCATCGACTTCGTGACCACCGCGTCGAAGGACTGCACGTCGAAGACGGTGCGGAAAAGCCCCTTGTCGTGCATCGATGCCATGTAGCCGCCGACGCCGCCGAGGCCGAAGCTTCCGACTATGCCTTTCTCGACCATGTATTCCTCGAGGTAGGAGGCCACCGCGAGGCTCGCGCCGCCGACGCCCATCTGGAAGGAGAAGCCCGGCCGCACGACGCCAGCCGCCTTCATGAGGCGAAAGGAGTCCTGCGCGATGCGGAGGTCGACTGGGTTGCGCGTGATGCGCGCCGCGCCCGTCGCTATCTTAGCAGGGTTTCCGATGCTGTCCGCGACTACGACCTGGTCGACAAGATACTGCGGAATGGAGATTTTCGGCGAAAGCGGATACTCTACGAGGTTGTCCGTAATCGCTATGACGTGCGCCGCGCTGCGCGCGTCCGTTATCGCGTAGCCGAGCGAGCCGCAGGCGGACGGGCCCTGTACGCCGTTTATATTTCCGAGGCAGTCGCAGGCCGGGGCCGCAAGGAAGGCGACGTCTATCTGAATCGAGCCCTCTTCTATCGCGCGCGCGCGTCCGCCGTGGCTGCGGATGATTACCGGAATGTCGGCCTCGCCGCTCGAAAGCAGCTGCCCGAGCTTGCCGCGCACGCCGGAGGTGTAGAGCTTGCCGATGAGGCCGCTCTTTATATAATCCGCCACGCAGTCGTGGGCGTCGGGAATCGAGCTCGGCGCGAAGGTCAGATTCTTAAAGCCCATCGCGTCGAGCTCGGCGAGAACCATTGGGATGACGGCGTCTCCGTTGCGCAGATGGTGGTGGAACGATATCGTCATGCCGTCGCGCAGGCCGGACTTTTCTATCGCGTCGCGCAGAGATTTCGCGCGCTTGTCGCGGCACGGGACGGCGGCGCGCACGGGCTTCGGCGCGGAGCGCATTCCCGAGGCCGCCGCTATTCTGCCGAAGGGCGAGGAATATGGCTCGAAGGCCCCCGCGCCCGGAACTTCAAGAGGCACTATCCTGCCGAGAGAATTTACAGCCGTCTTCATCTTAGAGCGCCTCCCTTTCGATTCCGTAGAGCTCCGCGAGCGCCAGCAGGTGCGCCGAACGCGCGACAATCGGCGCGTCGACCATCTTGCCGCCGACCGATATGACGCCCTTGCCCTCGCGCTCCGCTGCCTCGGCGGCCTCGACGACGCGCAGAGCCTTGCGCAGCTCCGCCATCTCGGGCATGAAAGCCTTATGGATCGTCGGAATCTGCCCCGGGTGTATGCAGGCCTTGCCCGTGAAGCCGAGTTCGACTATTTCCTTCGACTCGTTGTAAAGCCCCTCCGGGTCGTTGAGGTCCGTCCAGACCGTGTCGAACGAGGCGACGCCCGCCGCGTGCGCCGCGGCGACGATGCGGCTGCGCGCGTAGAAAAGCTCGCGCCCGCCGCGCGTCTTCTGAATTCCCATGTCGGCCGTGAAGTCCTGACCGCCGAGCGTCAGCGCAGTCACGCGCGGGCAGGCCGATGCGATGCGGAAGGCGTTCTCAAGGCCCAGCGCCGTCTCCACCATCGCGTGAAGCTGCACCGTGCCGCGCGCCATGCCGCATTTTTCCTCCGCCTCTCCTATCTTCTCGTCGGCGAGCAGCACGTCCGCCTCCGAATTGCACTTCGGCAGGCGCACAGCGTGCGGGCGGCAGGGGATTATAGTCTCTATGTCCTTTTCAAAAAACTCCGTATCCGCGCCATTGAGACGCACGGTCACGAACAAATCCTTAAAATCGAACTCGCGCAGGAACCACGAGGCCATCACGCGCGCGGAGTCCTTCTCCGTGTAGGCGATCGCGTCCTCGAGGTCTATCAGGATGCTGTCGCAGCCGAAGATAGGCGCGTGCTGCAGCATCCCGGGCGAATTCGCGGGGATATAAAGCATCGAACGCATCGGGCGCATAGCCTATTCCCCCTTCGCCGCGCGCAGCAGAGCCGTCTCGAGCCGCGCCTTTATCGTAATCTCTATAGCGCCCTGGTCCTGTATAACGACGCTAGCGCCGCTGACGGAATGTTTGTCAAGCATCTCCCTGACCAGCCCCTCGGTGCGCTTCGCGAAAATCACGCTGTTCGCGCCGCGGTAGTCGAGCTCGAATCTCTCACAGGGCGAAACGGTAACGACGCAGTCCGACGACTCCAAAGTCCCCGCGCTTGCCGTGTGAAGAAGTTCCATCGAATCATCACTCCTCCGTTAAATTAACGGGGAAGCCGAGGCTTCCCCACAAACGTTCCTTATTATAGCCCCTTACGCCGCCGCGGCCTTCCGCTTTTTGCGCCAGTCGCTGATGAAGGGCCACGCTATGGAGAATATCGTCAGGAAGAAGAGCACCCAGCAGATAGTGCCGCGGAAGAATATCGACGGGTCGTTGTCCGCGAGCATCATCGACTGGCGGTAGGACTGCTCCATAGAGGCTCCGACGACGACCGCGAGAATCATCGGCGACGTAGGCACCTTGAACTTCTTCATAAAGTAGCCGAAGAGTCCGAGAACGACGAGGACGACGAAGTCGACTACGCTGAAATTGATGGTGTAGGCGCCGATGAAGGCGACCGCGACTATCGCGGGGTAGAGAATCTTCGTCGGCACGGCGAGGATGCGGACTAGGAGGCTCGCGAGCGGCAGGTTGATGATGGCGCAGACGATGTTGCCTATGAACATACTCGCGATGACCGTCCACGCGACGTCCGCGTGCTGCTCGAAGAGAAGCGGCCCGGGCTGCATGCCGAGAATCATCAGCGCGCCGAGCATGACGGCCGTAGTGCCGGAGCCGGGAACGCCGAGCGTCATCATCGGGATGAGCGCGCCGACGGAGCAGGCGTTGTTCGCCGCTTCTGGGGCCGCCAGCCCTATGATTTCGCCTTTACCGAACTTCTCGGGCTCCTTCGCCCACTGCTTCTCGTTGTTGTAGGCCATGAGAGCCGCTATCGTACCGCCGGCTCCGGGAAGGACGCCGACGAAAAATCCGATGGGCGTCTCGCGCAGAATCGCCGGCAGGCAGCGCTTGAACTCATCCATCGTGACCCAGATGCGGCCGAATTTGGATTGTATCTTGATGGCCGCCTCAGACTTAATCGTCTCCATATTCTGGAAGACCTCGCCCAAGCCGTAGACGCCGATGATGACAACGACGACGTCGATGCCGGTCTGGAGAGCCGTGAGGCCGAAGGTGAAGCGTATCGCGCCGGACTGCGGGTCGATGCCGACCGTCGCAATCATGAGGCCGAGGCACATCGAGAGAAGCCCTTTGAGCATAGCTTCCTTAGATATAGCCGCTGTCGCCGCGAGCGCGAAGCACATAAGCATGAAGTATTCCGGCGGGCCGAACTTAAGCGCGAAGCGCGCGACGGGGACGGCTATCGCGACGAACGCTATCGTGGAAAGCATGCCGCCGATGAAGGAAGCTATCGCGGAGATGGCGAGAGCCGCTTCCGCGCGTCCCTGCGTCGCCATCGGGTAGCCGTCGAAGCAGGAGGCGACAGAGGCTCCGTCGCCGGGGACGTTGATGAGTATCGAGCTGCGCGAGCCGCCGAACATCGCTCCGTAGTAAATGGCGCACATCGTGACAAGCGCAGTGTCTGGGCTCATGGTGAAGGTGAGCGGGATAAGAAGCGCTATACCGGTGCTGGGCCCTATGCCCGGGAGCATGCCGAGAATCGTTCCGAGCGCTGAGCCTATTGTGAGCCACACCAGATTGGTGAAGGTCATGGCCTGAACGAAACCGGAGAATAATAGACTAAAGACTTCCATAAAATTGTCCTCCCTTCGTTACGGCAGAGTGAACAGGAACATCTTCGTAAAGACGTACCATACGCCGACGGAGAAAATGACGGAGACCGCGATGTTCGCAATCCAGCCCTTGACGCCGTTGACGAGGAAAAGCATCGCGCCGAGGAACAGCGTCGTACTTATTATGAAGCCGGCGAGCTCAAGGATGGCCGCATATCCGAGGCAGCAGACTATAAGCCCGACGATGAGCACCCAGTAGCCGGGGTCGGCCTTGCTCTTCTTGGGGACGTACCCGCGCTTGATGCCGCGCATGAGAACCATTGCGGAACAGATAAAAGCTATAGCGCCGACTCCGAGAGGGAAATATTTCGGCGCCATCGGATTTCCGATAGCCGCGTCCGGCAGGAGCCACGCCGCAACGATGTAGACGAAGCTGAACGCCAGAGAAAAGATGCCGACGACTTTATCCGAATTCACATTCCTCACTCCTTTTCTTTTGGACAAGACAGGCGGCAGGGATGGTGATATTCTTGCGAACGCTCCGCCTGCCGCCTAATTTTTATGATGCGTGAAACTGTTGCTTTACCGCGTTGAGATTACTGTTACTGCTGCTTGAGGAAGCCGATCTCGGCGAGGATGGACTTGTACTCTTCGTTGGTCTTTTCGAGGAAAGCCGTGAACTCGTCCGGGCCCATGTAGACGGGATCCCATCCGTTTCTAGCGCAGAGGTCGAGCCATTCCTTGCTCTCGGACATCTTCTTAAGAGCGTCGGCCATGATGTCGCGCGCCTCATTGCCCATCTGCTGCGCGCCGAAAAGTCCGCGCCAGTTGATGAAGACCGTGTCGATGCCGGATTCCTTGAGCGTCGGGACGGCGCTCAGCGGGCCGGTCTTCACGCGCTCGGGAGCGGTGATCGCGAGGACCTTGATGTCGCCGGACTCAAGAGCTCCGACGGTCTCGGCCATACCGGTCGAGAAGAGGTCGATGTGTCCGCCCATGAGGTTCGCAAGTCCGCCTTCCTGGAGGGAGATGAACGGGATTTCCTTAAGGTTCGTGATTCCGGCCGCGCGCATTGCCTGGAGGAACTGCACGTGGTCCATGCTTCCCGCGGAGCTCGTGCCGCCGACCTTGACGCTCTTCGGGTCCTTCTTTATCGCTTCCACAACGTCGTTGATGGTGTTGTAGGGTGAGTTCTTCGGCACCGCGAACGCGCCGTAGTCGTCGATCAGACGCGCGATAGGCGTGAGGTTCTTATAGCCGAGCGGTGTCTGTCCCGTGAGGTTGATAAGAAGAAGAGGCGGAGAGAAAACCGTGATGACATAGGGGTCTTTCGCTTTGCGCTGGATATAGGCGAGGCTGACCGCGCCGCC
>UQVV01000014.1 GCA_900544635.1 uncultured Cloacibacillus sp.
CCCGCCATGCCCAGCGGATCGGCGATGCCGCGCTGGTTGTCCACGATATATTCCTGCGGCAGGATGTGGATGACTTCACGGTCCGCAGGGATGGCCACGGCACGGGCCGCATCGAGCGCGCGTTCCACATCGCGCTGGCCCACTTCGCCGCCCTTGACGGCGATGACGCCATGGCTGTTGATCCCGGCGATATGCCCGCCGGCGATCCCCACATAGACCGAATTGATCTCACAGCCGGCCATGAGCTCGGCGTCCTCGATGGCGCCCCGGATGGACTGCACGGTCTGCTCAATATTCACCACCACGCCCTTGCGCATGCCGTGAGAGGGACGGGTGCCGATCCCAACGACATCCACCAGGCCGTTTTCCGCCATTTCCCCTACGACCGCACACACTTTGGTAGTGCCGATATCCAGGCCTACAATGAGATCCGCCATAGTTACTCCTCACCAAACATCATCCGCGCATGGGCTGACTGAGCGTCACCCAGACACTGCCGTTGACCGAACGCACCTCACGCACGTTCTTCAGCTCGTGCCTGCGTGCCAGATCCCCCAGCGTCAGGCCGATCCGGGCAAGATTCCCGGCCCAGTCATCCGTTGCGATGGAAAGCCGCATCTCGCGGTCTTCCAGATATATCTCGATACCCCGTGCGGGGCTCACCGTGATCGACGCAATGGCCCCCGCCTCCACCGGCAGGCTGCCCGCATGCAGATCCTTCATGAATCGCGGCAGGTAGGCCACGTCATCCTCGGCCCCCGCTTCCACGGACAGGGTCGGCAGCGAGAGGAAGTTGCGGCTCTCCACAGGCGCGATGGCCTCGCCGGATTCATTGGCGTAATACAGCACCCCGTCCTTGTGGACCCAGAAGGTGGGCATACGCTCCTTGATCTTGATGACGAAGCGGTCCGGCAACAGACGTTTGACCGAGACCTCTTCCACCCAGGGCGTGGCACGCAGCTTGCGCTCCACTTCCGCGATGCTGACCGCCAGGGAGTTCTCCCCTTCCTTCAGGCCGCCATACTGCAGGACCATCTCCCGCGACAATCTGACATTCCCGGCCACGTCGATATGCCGTGTGGCGAAGAAGTCACTGGTCGTGGCCTTGCCGTACAGCCAGATGGACCCGGCACACAGGCCCGTCACAGCCGCTACCAGCCCTGCCAGCAGGAGCAGGACACAAAAAAAACGCTGCACACGCCCGCCCTGCAGCTTGCTCCAAAGGGAGAACTGACGTTTTTCCCTCGCCGGCTTGGCCCGGTTGCGGGTATTGGGGCGGGAAGCGGTGCTGCGACTGGGAGCAGGTGTCGAACTACCGCTGTAGGAGCGCGTATTGCGCCGGTTTTTTTTCAGCGAAAAGGTCACGGCACGATCCTGACTTCCGTTTCCAGCGTGATGCCGAACTGCTCCAGCACTCCCTGCCGCGCACTTTCTATAAGTTCGAACGCGGCACTCGCGCTGCCATTCCCTTCATTTATCAAAAAATTGGCATGCATGGTCGAAAAAGCCACCCCGCCAAGCCGCCTGCCGCGAAAGCCGGCCCTATCCAGAAGGATGCCGGCTGGTTTGTCCGGGGCCGGATTTTTGAATACGCAGCCCGCGGTCTTCGCGCCTATAGGCTGCCCCTTCTTGAGCGACGAATAATGTCTTATATTGTTGATAATATTATCTTTGGATGAAAACGGAACGCGCAGGAATGCGCGGGTTATCATAAAGGGCGTTTCGCTTCCCCACGGCGACGCGCGGTAGCTCCAGCTGAGCTCGCCGGTCTCCCATAGGCGGACTTCGCCGCGGTTCGAGACAGTTTCTATCCTTTCGACGAGCGGCGCGAAGCTTACGCCTCCGGCCCCCGCGTTGCCGCAGAGCGCGCCGCCGACGGTGCCTGGAATTC
Organism: uncultured Cloacibacillus sp.; assembly: GCA_900544635.1. Classification (GTDB taxonomy): domain Bacteria; phylum Synergistota; class Synergistia; order Synergistales; family Synergistaceae; genus Caccocola; species Caccocola faecigallinarum. The sequence continues at coordinate 1,892 of UQVV01000014.1, forward strand.
CGGCGAGGAACTCGAAGCCGCCGAGATTTTTTTCAACGGCGAGCGCGAGCAGCTTTTTGACGGGAAAGCCCGCCTCAATCTCCGCTTCGGCGAATCCGCGCGCCTCGGTCAATTTTATGCCTGTCATGCGCGCGCAGGAGACGACGCCCGCTTCGAGCAGCCCGTCCTGGACGAGGACGTTCGACCCGCCGCCGAGCACGTAGACCGCGCCCTCCGACGCGGCGCCGGAACGCGCGAAAGCGGCGGCTTCGTCCGCCGAGCGCGGCGAGGCGAGCCAAAGGCAGCGCCCTCCGCTGCCCCACGTGTTGAGCTCCCTCAGCGAGAAATTTTTGAAAACCTCGCAGGCCGCCATGTCAGGCCGACATCTCCCCGAGCTTTTCGGCGATTTTCTGTCCGAGCGTGCCGACAGAGCCCGCGCCTATCGTGAGGATGATATCCCCGGAGCGCGCGGCCTTGCAGACTGATGTGATGAGGTCGTCGAAGTTGCCGGAGAGCTCGTAGTGCGAGCGCATGTCGTCGGAGGCGGCGTCGAAGATGAGCTGCGACGAGACGCCCTCCATCGGCCGCTCGTCCGAGCCGTATATGGGCAGTATAAAAGCTCTGTCCGCAAGCGAAAGCGCCTCAGCGAACTCTTTGTAGAGCGCCGCGGTGCGGCTGAAGCGGTGCGGCTGGAAGACGGCGACGATGCGGCGGTCGGGGAATATCCTGCGCACTGTGGAGAGCGTCGCGGATATCTCATTCGGGTGATGTCCGTAGTCGTCGTAGATCATTATGCCGTTGACCTCGCCCATCTTCTGGAGACGGCGTTTTGCGCCGCGGAAGCTCTTGAGCCCCTTGAGTATCGCTTCGTGCGCTATTCCCATCTCGTGCGACGCTGCGTAGGCGGCGAGCGAGTTCAGCACGTTGTGCTCGCCCGATACGGAGAGCTCGACGAGGCCCAAGTCCTTTCCGTCGTGGAAGAGCCTGTAGCCGACGCCGCCGCCCTCGTGGTGCGACACTTCCGCCGCGCCCCAGTTCCACGTGCGGCCCCAGCCGTAGGTCTCTATCGTGCCCTTCACGTCGTATTCTTCGCGCAGGCGGCGGATGCCCCCGTCCTCCATGCACATGATGATTTTCCCCTCGCGCTTTGAATTCGAGAGGAACTCGGCGAATGCGTCCGTCACCGACTTGAAAGTCATGTAGTGGTCGCGGTGGTCCCAGTCTATGTTCGTGATTACGGAAATTTCAGGATGGAAGTAGACGAACGAGCGGTCGCTCTCGTCGAGCTCGGCGACCATGTAGTCGCTCTGCCCGAGCTTCGCGTTCGTGCCTATCTGGAGCACGTCGCCGCCGATCGCTATCGTCGGGTCGGCCCCGGCTTCCTCGGCTATGAGCGAAATCATCGACGAGGTCGTAGTTTTGCCGTGCGTCCCTGCGACGCCGACGCCGCGGCGGACGTTGAATATCTGGCTCAGCACCTCGGCGCGGCGCGAGACCTGTATGCCCTGCTGCCACGCCTTGAGTATCTCGGGGTGGTCGTTCGGTATCGCGCTCGAATAGACGAGGACGTTCGGCATGAACTCGTCTATGTGCTTCGCTTCGTGTCCTATAATTACAGGAATGTTGCGTTCCTCAAGATGCTTTACGTACGAGGTCTTGACGGCGTCGCAGCCCGAGACCTTGCAGCCTATCTGGTCGAGCAGCAGGGCGAGCCCGCTCATGCCCGCGCCGCCGATGCCCATAAGGTGGATGCTTTTATTTTTAAGGTTTACGTCCCTGTTCTCCATCTTCGCGACTTCTCCCTTCGCCTATACCGCGGGAAAGAGCAAGCTCCACAGATTTTCGCAGATCGCCCCTCCGCGTCCGCGCAAATCTCCCGCCCTGCCGTGATTTTTTCCCTTTATCCCGTTCAATCTGACGAGCGACGAGACGAGCGCTTCGTACCCGTCGTTCTCGGTCCATATCATTCCTTCGTTTTCGCCCGCGAAGGCGAGCGCGTTGTGAAACTGGTGGTTGTCCGCCGCCTGCATCCACGGCACGACGAGCGCGGGAAGGCCGAGCACAGCGGCTTCCGTCAGCGTCGAACCTCCGGCGCGCAGCACGAGCATATCCGCGAGGCCGTAAAGCTGCGCGGCGTCCCAGACCTTGGGCAGCAGCCATACGTTGTCCGAAGGCCGCTCAAGCTTGTCCGCGACCGCGGCGAATACGAATGTCCAGCTTTTGAAAGCTTCCTCCCCCGCCGCCCTGCACAGCTCGTCCTTCACGGCGCGGCTGCCGAGCGAGCCCGTCATCACAACGATGACGGGGCCGCTGGGAGCTTCGCCCTCCAGCCCTAAATTTTTCCACGCTTCGCCGCGCGCGGGAAGCGCAAAATCGCGCACGGGGACGCCCGTGCGGATAAATTTCTTATTCGGCAGCGGCTCGCATTCGCTCCAGCCGCTGTAAATTTCCATCCCGAGCTTCGACGCGAGGCGCGTCACCTTTCCGGCGCGCGCGTTCTGCTCATGCAGCGCGCAGCGCACGCCGGCGCGGCGGCAGGCCATTATGACCGGCAGCGAAAGATAGCCGCCGAAGACGAGCGCCGCGTCCGGGCGGAAATCTTTTACGAGCGACGAGGCCCTGCCGTAAGAGGCGAGCAGCGCGCGCATACGCGCGAGCTTCTGTCCCGCGCCGCGTCCCGCGAGCGGCGAGCCGTCGACGGGCAGCACGACGGGCTCCGCCTTCGCCGCCGCGTAAATCTCGCGTTCGAGCGGACGCGAGCCGCAGACGTACCGCACCTCACATTCCGCGTGATTTTTATTTATCCACGCGCCGAAGGAGAGCGCGGGCCATATATGGCCGCCCGTGCCTCCCGCGGCGAGTATTATTTTTTTAGGCCGCGATTCGGCGGTCATCGTCCTCATCCTCCAGGTAGCTGTCCTTTTCGAGCCGCAGTATGAGGCCGACGCGCGCCCACATCGTGACGAGCGACGTTCCTCCGTAGCTTATGAAGGGCAGGGCCATGCCCTTGAGCGGCATCATCTTCGTAACACCCGCGATATTTATGACGAAGGGCAGAAACACCGTCAGCGTTATCCCCCATATCAGCGACGCCTTGAAATCATCCTGCGTCCTGAAATAGGCCGCGCGCGTCTGCAGAATCCAGAAGCCGAAGAGCGCGAGCACGCAGGCCGTGCCGATGAAGCCTAGCTCCTCGCCTATCGCTGCGTATATAAAGTCTGTGTATGCGGCGGGAAGGTAGTTCAGCTTCTGAAAGCCGTGGCCGAGCCCCGAGCCCCACATGCCGCCGTTCGCGAAGGCTATCAGCCCCTGAATAGCCTGAAAGCCCTTGTTGAGCGGGTCGGCCCACGGGTCGAGGAAGGCGAATACGCGCCTCATGCGGTAGGGCTCGAGCAGTATCAGGAGCGGGAAGGCGACGCCGCCGATGAAGCCTCCCGCTATCAGCGGATAGCGCCAGCCGATGCGCTCGACGTACATACCCATCGCTACTGTGAAGACGAGTATCGTCGTGCCGAGGTCGGGCTGCGCGAGCAACGGCAGAGAGGTAAAGACTACCAGTGTCAGCACGCGCGTGAAGGTCTTCAGCGGGTCCCGGTCGCCGTCGCGCGTCAGCAGCTTCGCTATATGCAGCGCGAGCGCGAGCGCGAGCAGTTCTCCGGGCTGCAGCGACACGCCGAGCCCCGGAAGCCGTATCCAGCGGCTCGCGCCTCCCGCCGCGTCTCCGATTCCCGGAATCAGCGGCAGCCACGTCATCAGCCACATCATGATGTATAGCGGCGCGGAAAAGCGCTTCCATATACGCACAGGCACGGAATAGACGAAGAACATGCCGCACACCGCGATGGCGAGCCAGCGCAGCTGGCGCAGCCCCGTCTGGAACGGCGTGCCGGTCAGCACGAAGGAGTTCGGGCTCGTCGTCGACGTGATCATGAGGATGCCGACGCCGCTCAGTATGAGCGGTATCACCCAGATGAAGGGGTTCGCCCTGTATCTGGGTTCGTTCGGCTCTTCCTGCCCGCGCGAAATCATCTGCTAACCTTCCGACTCGATTATCTCTTCAACGACGCGGCAGAAATCCTCGCCGCGCGCCTTGTAGCTCGGATACATGTCCCAGCTTGTGCAGGCCGGCGAAAGCAGCACCGTGTCGCCCTCCTGCGCGAGCTTCCACGCCGAGCGGACGGCCTCGTCCATATCTTTGACGAGGCTGTAATTTTCAAAGCCCGCGGCCGCGAGGGCCGAGGCGATTTTTTCCTTTTCCGTGCCGAGTATGACCGCGGCGCGCGCGTTCTGTTTCACGGCCTCGGCGAGGGGCGCGTACTCCTCGCCCTTGCCCTGTCCGCCGAGTATCATTACCTTCGTGCCGGGCAGCGAGGTCATCGCCGTTATCGAGGCAGCGACGTTCGTGCCCTTCGAGTCGTCGACGAAGGTCACGCCGCGCAGCTTTCCGGCGAAGGCGCAGCGGTGCTTCGGCGGCACGTAGGAGCCCATCAGCTCCGGCGTTATCTCGGGCGTGTTGAATATCGCAAGCGCCCCCGCCGCCATGGCCGCGTTCTCAAGGTTGTGCCTGCCGAGCAGCTTCACGTCGTCGAAGAGGAAGAGCCTGTGCTTCATGCGGCAGCCGCCGCCGTTAATCCACGCGGCTCCGACCTGCTCGTCGAGATAAATTCCCTGCGCGTGCGGGTCGTCCTCGTGCCACGAGAGCGGGAAGCGCTCCACGCCGTCCTTGATATGCAGCGCTTCCTCGTCGCGCTTCTGGTAAATCGCCGCGCCGCCGGGCGCGAGGCAGTTTATGAGGTTGGCCTTCGAGGCCACGTAGTTTTCGTATGAGCCGTGCCAGTCTATATGGTCGGGCGCGAGGTTCGTAACTATCGCGAGGTCGCACATGAACTCGCGCGCCCAGTAAAGCTGGAAGCTCGAGAGCTCCAGCACGATGAAGTCGTAGTCGCGTCCCGCCGCATGCGCGACGGCGTTGCCTATATTTCCGCCCGTCATGACGGAATATCCGAGCTTTTCCAGGAAGTAGCCTATCATCGAGGTCGTAGTGGTCTTTCCGTTGCTTCCCGTCACGCCTATGACGATGCCCGAAAGGTACGGATTTACGAAGTCGAGCTCGCCCGTCACCCTCATGCCGCGTTTTAAGGCCTCCGCCACAATGGGAGCCTTCGGCGAAATTCCCGAGCTGACGACCACCTCGTCTGCTTCGAGCGCGCGCTCCGTGTTGCCGCCGCACTCGTAATCTATTCCGGCGCTTTCGAAGAGCTTCTTTGTCTCTTCGGGAAGCTCCTTCGCGTCGGAGACGAAGACCTTCGCGCCTAGCTTCGCCGCGAGCTCAGCGAGCGCGCGTCCGCTCACGCCCGCTCCGACGACCGTTATCCTCTTGCCCTGAATCTGCGATTCCTCACACATCTGACATCACCAGCAGCTTTCTTTATTAAAACACCAATTTGTAATGATAGCTCAAATCAATAGGCGAACACAATATAGGCCATGCACAAAATTACGACGCCTATCAGATGGATTATCCAGAAGCGCGTAACTATCTGCGTCTCCTTCCAGCCCGACATTTCGAAATGATGGTGAATCGGGCTCATCTTGAAGACCTTTCTGTGGAATTTACGTATCGCGACGATCTGTATAGCGACGGAGCAAATTTCCACGCCGAAAAAGAAGCAGACGGGAATGATATAAAAGACCGCGCCGGAGCAGATGCAGAGAGAGAGCATAAGCCCGGCGAGGAAGTGCGCGCCTACGTCGCCCATGAAGACGGAGGCGGGGTTGCAGTTGTGCCAGAGGAAGCCGAGGCAGAGCGCTATCGCCATAAGGTTGTACAGCACCGCCGACGTGCTCATACCGGCGACGAAAGCCGTCAGCGGCAGAAGCGCGACGAAGGTGATGAACGAGCAGCCCGCGGCGAGGCCGTCAAGGCCGTCTGTCACGTTGACGGCGTTCTGGAGGCCGACGCCTATGAAGGTCACGACCGCGACGAATACGACGAACGAGCGCAACACGCCTATATCGGCGTATCCTACATAGAAGTACATCCACGCGGCCCACGGCAGCGTTACGAGTATCTGAAGCGCGAGCTTCTGCTTGCTCGTGAAGCCGTCGCTCGAGTGCCGCCGGTATTTCAGCCATTCGTCGGCGAAGCCGACCGCGCCCGCGAGAATCGGATATGAGAGTATCGCGGCGGAATTGCTCAGCGTCGCGCAGAATTTCCACCAGTCAAAAATACTGTCTTCCCTCAGAATGAATAAGAACGCGCCGCTTTGCCACATCCACAGCATAATCACGGGCACGCAGAGCAGCGCGACTGCGGCGAAGACGACGCCGCCCATCGTCGGCGTGCCGAGCTTCGTCTTCTCGTGCCACGCGGGGCCGTAGAGCTTCGTCACCTGCTCTATCTTCTCCTTGTGCATCACCTTTATCCACCAGTTCTGGAGGAATATCTCGGCGAAAAAGACGAAGAACAGAAAAAATATGACGAAAAGCATTTTTTATTCCTCCGTCAGAGCCGCGACGGCTTTCTTCAAGCCGTAGGAGTTCGAGCCTTTGACGAGGATGAGGCCGCCCTTCGCGCTTTCTTCCAGCGTGCGCGCAACAAGCTCGTCGAGCGAAGAGCAGAGCGTAAAGTTGTCCGCGAGCGGCGCTCCGCATTCCTTCCACTCGTCTCCGAGCAGCAGGACGGAGTCAAAACAGGCGGCGGCCTCGAGAATTTCGCGGTGCCACTCGGGCGCGCTCTCGCCGAGCTCGCGCATTCCGCCGAGCGCGGCGCATTTGCGCAGGCCGAGGCTCTCCGCCGCAGCGCGCGCGTTGCGTATCGCGGCGCGCATCGATGCGGGGTTCGCGTTGTAGGCCTCGTCGATAACCCAGACGCCGCGCGCCGTGCGGCGGCAGAGGCCGCGCCCGCCGAGCTGCGCCATAGAGGCGAAGCCGCGCGCCGTCTCCTGCGCGCTCACGCCGCAGCTCTCCGCCGCGGCGAGGGCGAAGCACATATTATATGCGTGCTGCTCGCCGAAGAGCGGCGCGGAAAGCGTAATTTCCCGTCCCGCCTCGCGGCAGCGCACGGAGGTCGAAGGGCCGCCGCCGCTCAAGGTCACGCGGCATTCTTCAATCAAAATCCCAGCGCCCGCTTTGCGCCCGACGCCGATTTTTATAACGTTATCGTAATTATGGGACATTGCCTCGCGCAGCAGCGCGTTGTCGCAGTTGAAGATGATTTTCTTAAGCTTAGCGCTTCCGCATATTTCGAGCTTCGCACGCAGAACGCCCTCAACGCTGCCAAAGCCCTCGAGATGCGCGGGCGCTACCTCGGTTATTATCACGGTCTCCGGCGGGAAATATTTCACCATCTCGGCGATTTCGCCGAAGTGGTTCGTGCCGAGTTCGAGGACGAGCGCCTCCGTCTCCTCCGCCATCGAGAGCACGGTCAGCGCGCAGCCGATGATTGTGTTGAAGCTGCGCACGGCGCTGTGAACCTTGTACCGTTGGGCCAACGCCGCGGCGGTCAGCTCGCGCGTAGTCGTTTTACCGACGCTGCCGGTTATCGCAATAGTCTTCGGCGCAACGCGGCGCAGATATTCCGAGGCGGCGAGAGCCAGCGCCTCCTCCGTGCGGCGCTCCGTCACGATGAACGAGACGCCGGGGAAATCCTCTGGGCGGATTCCCGCGCCTTCAAGCCCTTCGCGCTCCGCGAGGACGACGCGCGCGCCCTGCTCCGCCGCCTGCTTTATGTAGAGATGTCCGTCGGTCTTCGCCCCGCGTATGGCGGCGAAGCCGTCGCCCTCGCGCACCTCGCGGCTGTCGCATCTCCACGCGCGCGCGGCTTCCGCCTCTGGGCCGTATGATATTCCGCCGCAGGCCGCCGCGGCGTCGGAGACCGTGAAAGCCATTACAGTATCTTCCTTCCGCGCAGCGCGCACCAGTCGCCGACGACTTCCTTATCGACGAGATGAATCGGCCCGTCCTTCAAAATCTGCTTCGTTTCAGGGCCGCGCCCCGCGATTACGACGACGTCGTCCTCGCCGGCCATGTCCAGTCCTTCGTAGATCGCCTCGCGGCGGTCCGGCGTGACGCTGTAGGGCGTGTCGTGCTTCTGCACGCCGGGCAGTATTTCGGAGATTATCGCCATCGGCTCTTCCGTGCGCGGGTTGTCCGACGTTACGATTACGTTGTCGGCGAGGCGAGAGGCTATCTCGCCCATGATGGGGCGCTTCGTCCTGTCGCGGTCTCCGCCCGCGCCGAAGACGGCGATAAGCCTGCCCTTGCATATCGGCCTCACTGCTGTCAGCACCTTTTCCAGCCCGTCCGAGGTGTGGGCGAAGTCTATGACGCAGGTGCCGCCGCCCTCGATTTTATAGCGCTCGAGACGCCCCGGGACCTGCGGCATATGCGCGAGCGCGTCGAGCGCGCAGTTCGCCGAGACGCCGACGGACCAGGCGAGCGAAAGCGCCTGGAGCGCGTTCAGCACGTTGTAGCCGCCGAGCAGCGGCAGCTTCAGCGCCTTAACGCCGCCCGAGCCGGGCATCTTTATCTCGATGTCTAGGCCGTCGAGCGAGAAATTTTTTATCGATGCGAAGAAGTCCGCGCTCTCGTCGAGCATCGCGTATGTTATCGCGCGCTTGCCGAGGAAGTCGCGCAGCCTGCGCCCGTATTCGTCGTCGATGTTCACGGAGCCCTGCCAGTTGTTTCTCATATATTTTTCGAAAAGTATTTTTTTCGCGTTGAAGTAATTTTCCATAGTTTTATGGAAGTCGAGGTGGTCTATCGTGAGGTTCGTGAAGCCGGCCCTGTCGTAGGCCGTTCCGCTGACGCGTCCCTGCACAAGCGAATGCGACGAAACTTCCATGACGCAGGCCTTGCAGCCGTTTTTCACCATGCGCGCGAAAAGGTTCTGAAGGTCCGCGCCCTCGGGCGTCGTGTGCTCAGCCTCCTCTATCACCGCGCCGTCGTCGTATATGACAGTACCCGCGAGCCCCGTCTTTATTCCGCAGTGGTTCAGTATCGCCTGCGTCATGAAGGCCGAGGTCGTCTTCCCGTTCGTTCCGGTCACCGCTATCATCGTCATCTTGCGCGAAGGCTCGTCGTGTATCATCGAGCAGACGTACCCCATCGCGGAGCGCACGTCTGGCGTTATAATCTGCGGGACAGGCGCGGCGCTCTCGCGCTCGCATAGCACCGCGGGCGCGCCCTTCGCGACGGCCTGCTCTATGAAATTGTAGCCGTCGGCGTGGTCTCCCTTCGCAGCCGCGAACATAAGCCCCGGCGCGGCCTTGCGGCTGTCGCAGACCATTCCTTCAAGCTCCACGGAATCTATGTCGCAGCCCTCGGGGATATGGATGTGTTTGTCGAGCGGGCTTTTATCCAGAATATGAACGAGTTTCCTGAAATTCATCAACGGCATCTCCTTTTTGCGTTTTATGCTCAAACCGCAGCTCAGTCTGAGAGCTGCACGACGTCTTCCACTATATTCTTAAATACCGGAGCGGCTATCTGCCCTCCGTAATATTGCTTGCCTTTCGGCTCGCCTATGCTTATCAGCATAACATAACGCGGCTTCTCCGCGGGCCAGAATCCGACGAACGAGGCGACGTACTGCCCCTTCGTGTACTTTCCGGACTGCGCTATCTGCGCCGTTCCCGTTTTGCCCGCTATCTCCGTCCTGTCGCTGTTTGCGAGGCGTCCGCCGCCCTCGGCGACGACGCGGCGCATCGCGCCTCTCACGAAGTCGGCGGTCTCCTTTGAGATAACCTGATAGCGCACGCGGCGCTCGCCCTTATGTATCAGCTTGCCGGTGCTGTCGCGCACCTCGGCGACGACGTAGGGCTTCAGCAGCTTGCCGCCGTTCGCGATGCTCGCGATCGCCATAACCTGCTGTATCGGCGTCACCGCTATCCCCTGACCGATGAATATGTTCGCGGGCACCGTGCCGAGCCATTCCTCCGGCTCTTTTATGAGGCCGGCCTCCTCGCCCGCCATCTCGACCTCGCTTTTCTCGCCGAAGCCGAACTGCCGCAGCATTCCGTAGGCCTGGTACTTCGGCACGTTCATCGACATCAGCGACATGCCGATATTGCACGAGTTCATCAGCACCTGTTCGAGGTTCTGCACGCCGTGCGCGCGCTTGTTGACGTCGCTCATGGTTTTGTCGAAGAGCTTCATCGTACCCTTGCATTTATAGGTCGTCGAACGCGACGTCGCGCCAGTTTCGAGCGCTATCGACATGGTGATCGGCTTGAATATTGAGCCGGGCTCGAATACGCGGCCGAGCGCGTTGTTGCGCACCGCGTCCGTGTTGGAGAGATTTTTTCTGTCGTTGGGGTTGAGCGTCGGATAGCTTGCGAGCGCGACTATCTCGCCGCTGTACGGGTCCACGCAGACGCCCGCCGCCCATCCCGCGTTCACGGCCTTCGCGCCGTCGCTGAGACGCCATTCGAGTATCTGCTGGATTCTTGAATCTATCGTGAGCTTTATCGAGCCGGCCGTGTCCTTGACTATGCCGGACTTGCCGCCCATTATGTCCATAGTCTTGCCCTTCGAGTCGCGCGTAAGGAAGCGCGTGCGCGGCGGAGAATAGAGTATGTGGTTCCAGGCCAGCTCGACGCCGGCCTGTCCGTATTCGTCTATGTCGCAGAAGCCGAGCACGTGGAAGGCGAGCGACTCGTGCGGGTATATTCGCTGTTTTTCGGAAAGCGTGTAAAGTCCCGGAATTTTCTTAGCTTCGAGCGGGTCGGCCTTCTCTTTGGGAAGGTTGCGTCCCACCCAGTGGAAGCGCCCGGGGAGCTGGCGCGAGAATTTTTTTACCGTCTCTTTGCCGAAGGTCGGCGCGAGCTTGTCCGCGCTCGCGGGGTCCCAGTATTTCGGGTCGATGAAGAAGCTCGTCGTCGGCACGGAAATCGCGAGCGAGATGCCGTTTCTGTCCTCGATGCGCCCGCGCGAGGCGCTGACCGCGACGTTGGCCCAGTACTGCTTCTGCGACTGCTGGACTATGCGGCGGTCGGGCCAGAGCTGGACCTTCGCCGTCCCCGCGGCGAGCACGCACAGCACCGCGACGACGGCGAACCATATAGAATGTGAACGTCTCGGCCCGTCATCCTGCGGACGCTTAATCCTTGGCATGCGCCCTGTTCACGAACGGATTCAGGTTGTCGATGAAGCCGCCCTTCGCCTCCGCCGCCGGGACAAGCCCCGCGTTGGCCATCATGACGGCCCTGCTTTCTATTTTTACGACCTTGATGTTCTCGGCGTTGTTCATCCCGAGATTCGTGCGGGCGTAGCTGTATATCCTCGCGGGGGAAAGGAGCTGCGCGTAGCGGCGCGAAAGCGCGAGGTTTTCTTCCCGGCAGGCCTCGATGCGTCCCGAGGTCTCCGAAATGCGGTGCTCGAGATAAAGCCCGTAGAGGCGCAGCGTGCCGAGCGCCGCCGCGCATAAAAACACGCATAGAAAGCTCAGTACGAACAGCGAAGAATGTCTGTTGCTCTCGCACTCGTGCTTATGCCCGTTCCGGCGCATCGTCCCGTCCCTCCTCTTCGTCAGTTTCTTCTTCGTATTTCTGGAATATCCGCATCTTCGCGCTCCGCGACTTGTGGTTCAGCTCCGTCTCTTCTTCCGTCGGAAGAAGCGGCTTTCGCGGATTCGGCTCGCCCGCGCCGTCGTCCTTCCATTTTCGGAACCGGTGCTTCACCATCCTGTCCTCGAGCGAATGATACGAGATGACTATAATCTTCCCGCCCGGATTCAGTATCGAAAGAGCGCCGTCGAGCGCCTCGTCGAGCGCGCCCATCTCGTCGTTCACCGCTATCCGCAGCGCCTGGAAGACGCGCCGCGCGGGGTGTCCGCCCATCTTGCGCTGCACGGGCGCGGGAAGTATTTTTCTTATAAGCTCCACGAGCTCCGCCGTAGTCGTCAGCATTCCGCCGTGCTCGCGGTTGCGGACGATTCCCTTCGCTATCTGGAAAGCGTAGCGCTCCTCGCCGTAGTCTCTGAATATAGCCGTCAGCTCCGCGATGTCCGCTTCGGCGAGAATGTCCGCCGCCGTCCGCCCTTCGGCTCCGGCATCAGCGTTCATCCTCATGTCGAGCGGGCCGTCGTTCTGGAACGAAAATCCGCGCTCCGCCTCTGTGAGCTGCAAATTGGAAACCCCGAGGTCGAAAAGCACGGCGTCCGCCCCCGCGAAATCCGGCTCGTCCGCAAGCTCCGCCATGCGGCGGAAGTTGTCGGCTACAATCGTCCATCTTCCCGCGAACGGGGCGAGACGTTCTGCCGCTATCTCGCGCGCTTCGGCGTCCTGGTCGAAGCCGTAGAGCTTCGCGGACGGGAACGCTTCTAGTACGCGCGAGCTGTGGCCCGCGAGGCCGAGCGTCGCGTCGACGAATACGTCCAGCTTCTCAAGAGAAGCGGCCGCGGCGAGAACTTCGTCAAGCATTACGGAGGTGTGCTCCTTCATATCTCTTCAAGCTCCTCCGCCATGTCGCTGAAATCTGCGAGAACTTCCGCGCGGTGCTCTTCCCATTTCGCCGTGTCCCAAATTTCAAGATGGTCCTCGGCTCCGATGAGAGTGACCTCGACCTCGGCGCCCGCGTAGTCGCGCAGTATCTGCGGCACGAGGATGCGCCCGGCTCCGTCGATCTCCTGCTCGGTAGCCATCGAGAGGAGGACGCGGCGGAAGTCGCGGGCTTTTTTCTTGAACGAAGAGAGGTCTTTCAGCTTTTCGAGAAGCTCTTCCCAGCGCGGGACGGGATAAAGGGCGATACAGCGGTCTATTCCGATGGTGGCCACGACCGACGAGCCGAGTTCCCCGCGGAACTTGGCGGGCAGGACTGTTCTGCCCTTGCTGTCGATCTTGTGGTTGTAGCTTCCCACCAACATCTATAATACCCCCACTTTATGCCACTTTATTCCACTACGCAACACATTAACCTCTAGCACGGCAATCCGCAACGCTTTGAAATATAAAGCGGTAACCATAATTAAGACTATAGACCTATTATTTTTGTAGTCAGGATTTATTCAGTTACAGAGCGGATTTTTCGAGTTTTGGGATTTTATGATGCCTGTTTGTATGCATACAAAGCAATTCATGCAGACTTATATTCTTTAAGCAAGCTCTCAAAAAGCTTAAAAACTTGAAATAGCGCGCAGCGTTGCGCCCGCGGCGCTTTTCGGCACGCAAGCATGAGCTCGCGGGACGGCGCGAACGCATCAAAAAAGCGCGGCATGACCTCGCCGCGCCGAAATTGCGTGATTGTGTGAGATTTTCTAGCCGCGCTTCTCCTCCGCGCCGCCTCCCTGCTGCGGCGCGGAAGCCGCGGCTGCTGGGCGCAGCGGCTGCGAGCCGATGTAGTTGCTGACGGCGGGATAGGCGAACTTGATGCCAGCGGCGTTGTAGCGCGCGCGGAGCTCCTCGCGGAATTTGTAGCCTACCTTCCACTGATAGCCGGGCGCGGTTTTTATGAGGCAGCGGAATTTTACGCCGTCGGATACGTAGTCCGTGATTCCGCTGAAGGAATATGGGCCGTATATCTGCGGGTCGCCGCTGTTCACGGTCTCCTCCGCTAGCGCGAGCATTATCTCCTTCGCCTTCGGGTAGTCGGCTTCGTAGGGTATCGTCACGTAGATAGCCGAGTACGACCAGTCCTTCGTGTAGTTGATGACGTCCTGTATAGTGCTGTTCGGTATCATGATGAGGTTGCCTTCGAGACTGCGTAGCCGCGTGAGACGCAGCGTGAAGAGCTCCACCGTTCCTTCGTAGCTGCCGATGCGCACCCAGTCGTTGACGTTGTACTGGTCCTCGACGACTATAAGCACGCCGTTGATTACGTCTTTTATGAGGCTCTGGGCCGCGAGCGATATGCCTAGTCCCGCGATTCCGATACCGGCGAGGACTGGGCGTATGTTGATGCCGACGGAGGCGAGCAGAGCGAAGCACATCGCGAGGCCGAGCGCGGCGCGCGCGAGCTGTGTCGTGAGCTGTCGCAGCGTCGCCATCCTGTATATGACCATGTCGCGGCGCGTCTCGTCCTTGCCGCGCATCGACTGCTTCGCGCGTTCTTCGGCAAGGCGGAAGAGGTGGCGCAGCACACGCTTCACAAAATTGTCCAGGAAGCACCAGAGGACGAGCGTAAAGACGACGAGCACTATCGTCGCCATGTTTTTCAGAATAAATTCCGCGAGCGCTTCGCCGTTTGCAAGCGGCGTGCGCATCATGATTTCAGTGAAAACCGACAAGATTCCCGCCTCCGTCTCTTCCCGTCGTTCTGCCGCCTATTATACCAAAGCGCCGCGCGCAGGGCGGCAAACGAAAAAAACCGGCCGCGATGCGCAGCCGGGCTTTGCGTTTCAAAAAATTTCCGCGTTTCGTTACTTCTTCGCCGCGTCCTGCTGCGCAGGCTCGGTTTCCTGCGGCGTCACGTCGCCCGATGCGGGTGCGGCGTTCTCCTCTGGGAGCTCAAGCTTCG
>UQVV01000015.1 GCA_900544635.1 uncultured Cloacibacillus sp.
CCGAGATCTACACCTTCAACGCGAACGTCAACGACGCTCCGGCCGCTATGATAGCTATGTCGCAGACCTCCGGCTCGAACGCCCTCAACGTCATGTCCGGCGTCCGTGAGGTTATGGAGCAGATAAGCGCGAACCTGCCCGACGATATGCAGCTCGAGGTGCAGTACGACTCGACCGAGTACGTCCAGGAGACGATTAAGGAAATCATCATGACGCTCTTTATGACGCTCGCGCTTGTCATATTCGTCTGCTACCTCTTCCTTCAGGACTGGCGCACGACGCTCGTCCCGACGGTCGCGATACCGGTCTCGCTGCTCGGCACCTTCGCCGCGCTGCTCGCGGTCGGCTACACCATCAACACGCTCTCGCTCTTCGGCCTCGTCCTCGTTATAGGTACGGTCGTCGACGACGCCATCGTCGTCGTCGAACGCGTCCAGTTCCTTATGGAGCGCGACAAGTGCGATCCGAAGACCGCTACGATACAGGCCATGAAGGATGTCACCGGGCCTATGATGGCGACGACGCTCGTCTTCCTCGCCATATTCGTCCCCGTCGCCTTCATGACGGGAATCACCGGACAGATTTACAAGCAGTTCGCCGTCACCATCGGATTCGCGGTCTGCTTCTCGCTCGTCGTCGCGCTGACGATGTCGCCGATGATGTGCGCGCACATGCTGCGCGAGCAGGAGCCTGTGCAGCGCGGGCCGCTCAAGTGGTTCAACGACGCGCTCGCGAGCTCCACGCGCGGCTACGTCGCGGGAGCTATCGTCATAGCGAAACGCAGAATCCTGCCGTTCCTGCTCTTTGCGGCGGTAGCCTTCGGCTGCTGGACTGTGCTTAAGCTTTCGCCGACGGCCTTCCTTCCCGACGAGGACCAGGGCGTTATCTTCGCCGGCGTACAGCTTCCGGAAGGAGCTTCGCGTCCGCGCACCGAGGCCGTCGTCAAGCCGATGGTCCAGGAGGTCATGGCGCTTCCCGGCGTGGACAGCGTGATGGACATTTACGGACATAACATCCTCGGCGGCGAAGGCGAAAACGTCGCCTCGCTCATCATCCCGCTCGACCCGTGGGGACAGCGCAAGGCGCCCGACCAGCAGCTCTCCGCGCTCGTCGCGAAGGTCAACGCGATAGCGGCGAAGTACCCGCAGGCGCAGATCAACGTCGTCACGCCGCCTCCCATCCAGGGGCTCGGTATGGCGACCGGTATCGACATGAGGCTTGAATCGACGGTCGACAACGACCCCGTCCGCCTCGCCGAGGTCATGGGCATAGTGCTGCGCGAGCTGAACCAGGCGCCGGAGGTCAACTACGCCTTCTGCTCCTTCACGGCCGACACGCCGCACCTCTTCGTCGACATCGACCGCCAGAAGGCGGAGCTGCTCGAAGTGCCCGTCAGCACGATATTCAGCACGCTTCAGACCTACTTCGGCTCGGCCTACATCAACGACATCAACATAGGCACGCAGGTCAACCGCGTCATGCTCCAGTCGGAGTGGAACTACAGAAACAGCATCGACCGCATAGGCGAGATATTCGTGCGCAGCTCGACGGGCGAGCAGGTCCCGATACAGAGCGTCGCGACAGTCAAGAAGACGCTCGCGCCGCGTTCACTCGACCGCTACAACCTCTACCCGACCGCTGCCATCACGATAGTCATGAAGCAGGGCTACTCGACGGGCGAAGGCATCGCGCGCGTCCACGAGATAGGCCAGCGCGTCCTCCCCGACGGCTACACCTACGAATGGTCCGGCATGACCTACCAGGAAGAGCACGCGCAGGGCGGCATCACGATGGTGCTCGTAATAGCGCTGATCTTCGCCTTCCTCTTCCTCGTCGCGCAGTATGAAAGCTGGTCCACGCCGGTCTCCGTCATACTCTCGCTGCCTACCGCTATGCTCGGGGCGCTCGTCGGCTTCCGCATCATGGGAATCCCGCTTTCCGTCTACGGACAGCTCGGAATCCTCCTCCTCGTCGGACTCGCCTCGAAGAACGCCATACTCATCGTCGAGTTCGCGAAGGAGCAGCGCGAGCTGCACGGCCTGCCGCTGATACAGGCGGCGGCGGTTGCGGCGACGGAACGTTTCCGCGCGGTCCTTATGACGGCCTTCACCTGCGTCCTCGGCGCGGCCCCGATGCTCGTCGCTTCGCGAGCGGGCGCCGCGAGCCGCAAGGCCGTCGGTTCGACGCTCTTCTTCGGAATGATGGCGGCTACCTGCATCGGTATCTTCCTCATACCGGGGCTCTGGGTCGCCTTCCAGGGGCTGCGTGAAAAGGTAAAGTCGCGCATCGGCAAAAACAAGAACGCCGAGGCGCAGGCGAACTAGGAGGCGCGCGATAATGAAAAAACTGACAATACTCACAATATCCGCGCTCGCGATAATGGCGGCGGCCTCCGCCGCCTTCTCCGCGGAGGCGAAGACCGAGCCCACGTCGCAGGACGTGCAGATGAAAAACGGCTCGTGGACGGAGCTCGCGCAGCTCTACCCAGTCGCCTTCGTGGAGCAGAACGTATCCGAAGAGCTGACGCCCGAGAAGCTCGCCAGCTGGTGGGACGTCTTCGGCGACCCGACGATGACCGACCTCATCACGCGCGCCCTTGAGAAGAACCGCGACCTCGCGAGCGCGCGCGCCAGCGTCAAAGAGGCTAGATACCAGCTCGGCATAAGCGAGGCGAACCTCCTTCCGTGGCTCGACGCCAACGGCTCGTGGAACAATACGCGCACGCCTGAATACGTCGGAGGCACAGGGAGCGCACGTCAGTACATCGGCCTCGGCCTCGACGCTACATGGGAGATAGACATCTTCGGCGGACAGCGCGCCTCGGTGCGCGCGCAGAGGGCGACGCTCGAAGCGCAGTACGCGATGCTCTACTCGACGTGGAGTTCGCTCGCCGCGGAGGTCGCTATGGACTACATCTCGCTGCGCACGCTCCAGGAGCAGCTCGACATAGCGAACTACAACGTCGGCCTCCAGACCGAGACCGTCAGCATCCAGCAGTCGCGCGTCGACGCGGGCATAGCGGACGAGCTCTCGCTCAGACAGGCGCAGTACACGCTGGAACAGACCCGCGCGACGATACCGTCGATACAGGCCTCGATAGAGCAGACGAAGAACGCGCTCGCGATACTCGCCGGCGAAATCCCCGGCACTCTTGAGGAAGAGCTCGCCGAGCACAAGCCCGTGCCGCAGATAGACTCGACCGCGCTCATCGGCATCCCCGCGAACGCGATACGCCAGCGCCCCGACATCCGCCGTGCCGAACGCGAGCTCGCCGCGCAGATAGCGCGCAAGAAAGCGGCGCGCGCCGACCTCTGGCCCAAGTTCTACCTGACGGGCGCGATAGGCACGCAGGCGCACGAAGGCTCGCTCTTCAACGGCCCCGGCAAGATGTACAGCTTCCTGCCGCAGATAAGCTGGCCGATATTCCACGCCGGAGCGATAACGAAGAACATCAAGGTCCAGGGCGCGCGCGCGGAACAGCTGCTCGCCGCCTATGAGCAGACCGTCCTCACCGCGGTCGGCGAAGTGCGCGACGCGCTCTCCGACAACGTGCAGGAGTACGAGCGCAACGCGCGCCTCAAGAGCGGCGTCGACGCGGCCCAGGCCGCCCTCGACCTCGCGAACGAGAAATACGCCAACGGCCTCGTCGACTTCACGAACGTCATAAACGCGCAGAGCGCGCTGGCCTCGCTCTCCGAGCAGTACGTCGTCAGCGGCGGACAGATCTCGACCAACGCCGTCAGGCTCTTCAAAGCCCTCGGCGGAGGCTGGAAGCCCCTCGACGAAGCGGAGCGCGCCATAGCCGAAGCCGCCGCGAAGAAAAAATAACGGCGGCGCAAAAATACGAAACGCGAAAGGAGCCTCGAAAGAGGCTCCTTTTTATATCTATTTTACGACAGTTTGATACAATCTAACGAGCAACGGAGAGACCGCCGCGCGGCGGTCCATTCTGCGGCGCGCGCGGCGCGCCTACAAAACATTTAGGAGGACACACACATGACCAGACTTGTTGAGTGCATCCCGAACTTCAGCTGCAGCAAAGAGAAAGACGAAGCCGCCTACAACGCGCTCGTCGAAGTCGCCAACAGCGTACCCGGCTGCACCCTCTTCGACGCGCAGACCGACGGCAACCACAACCGCTGCGTCTTCACGCTCATCGGCACGCCCGAAGCCGTCGAAGAAGTAGCCTTCCGTCTCACGAAGAAAGCCGCCGAAGTCATCGACATGACGAAGCACCACGGCGAGCATTCGCGCATGGGCGCCACCGACGTCATCCCCTTCGTCCCGACCGTCAACGTCACCGTCGAAGAGTGCGTCGAGATATCCAAGCGCCTCGGCAAGCGCATCTGGGAAGAGCTCCAGATCCCGAGCTTCCTCTATGAAGACTCCGCCACCTCGCCCGACCGCGTCAACCTCGCCAACGTCCGCAAGGGACAGTTCGAAGGCATGCCCGAGAAACTCCTCCAGCCCGAGTGGGCTCCCGACTTCGGCGAGCGCAAAATCCACCCGACCGCCGGCATCACCGCGATAGGCGCCAGAATGCCGCTCGTCGCCTTCAACATCAACCTCGCCACCTCCGACGTCAACATCGCCAAGAAAATCGCGAAAGTCATCCGCGGCTCCTCCGGCGGCTTCAAGTGCTGCAAAGCGATGGGCTTCATGCTCGAGGACCGCGGCATAGCCCAGGTCTCCATGAACATGGTCAACTACGAAGTCACGCCGCTCACCGTCGTCTACGAAATGGTGGACAGCCTCGCGAAGCGCTACGGCACATACATCGTCGGCAGCGAGCTCGTCGGCCTCACGCCCGCGAAGGCGCTCCTCGACTGCGCCGAGTACTACCTCAAGCTTGAGAACTTCGACTACCGCAACCAGGTGATGGAATACCACGTCATCGACATGAAGAACGACTAAAGGAGCGAATACGATGAAACTCGCAGAAATGCAGGTAACTGAATTCGTAAACCTCATGGCCTCCGACGCGCCCGCCCCCGGCGGCGGCTCCGCGGCGGCGCTCGAAGGCGCGCTCGGCGCGGCCCTCACCGCGATGGTCTGCGCCCTCACCGTCGGCAAGAAAAAATACGCCGACGTCCATGAGCTCGCCGTCGAATCGCAGAAAAAGGCCGAGGAGCTCAAAGCCCGCTTCGTCGACGTAATGGACCGTGACACCGAAGCCTTCAACGCCGTCAGCGCCGTCTTCGCCATGCCGAAGGACACCGACGAGCAGAAGGCCGCGCGCAAAGCCGCGATGCAGGAAGCCCTCAAAGGCTGCACCAAGACGCCGTTTGAAATGATGCAGCTCGCCTGCGAAACGCTCGAGCTCACCCGCTCGCTCGTAGGCCGCCTCAACGCCAGCGCCGCGAGCGACCTCGGCTGCTCCGCGCTCAGCCTCCGCGCCGCGATACAGGGCGCGTGGCTCAACGTGCTCATCAACATCTCCGGCATCAACGACGAAGCCTTCGCCGCCGAATACCGCGCGAACGGACAGGCCCTCCTCGACAAAGCCCTCCCGCTCGCCGACGAAATCTACGAAGAAATCCTCAAAACCATGTAACAGCCCGAAAGGGCCGGAAACGGCGCGAAACACGCGCCGTGACGAAAACGCACGAAACGGGGCCTCACGCGAGGCCCCATTTTTGTGCTATGCTCTGCGTCGAAAACGACGGAACGGAGCGAGAGAGATGGACGAAAACATAAAAATAACAAACCTGCGCGACCGCCCGGAACTCATCCCGGAGGCTGCCGCGTGGTTCTCCGCCAAATGGGAAATCCCGCGCGAGGAATACGAGGCGAGCATGAGGGAATCCGCCGAAAGCCGCGCGCCCGTCCCACAGTGGTTCGCCGTCACGGACGCGCGAGGAAAAATCACAGCGGGCGCGGGAATAATCGAAAACGACTTCCACGACCGCAAAGACCTCTCGCCCAACCTCTGCGCGCTCTTCGTCGAGGAACAACACCGCCGCCGCGGAATCGCGGGCGAGCTGCTCGACTTCGCGCGCGAGTCCATGCGCCGCGCCGGAATCCCCAAACTCTACCTCGTCACCGAACACACGTCCTTCTACGAACGTTACGGCTGGCGTCACACAGCCGACGCAACCGGCGACGACGGCGTGAAAATGCGCGTCTACGAGGCCGAGTGCTGAAACGAAGAGGCACGAACACAATATGGAAGAACTGAAAAATTTCTCCCCATACGACGGACACATAGCAAGCATCCTCATCGGCTACGGCACGGCAAAAATCTCTTTCCGGACCTGGGACGCGAAAAAACTCGTAATCATCTATGAAGGCGTCGAAAGCATCCGCGAAAGCCATGCCGTATTCAACGACATAGCCGAATACAGAGAGACAGCAGACGGCGGCGAGCTTACCGGATACGAGTTCTTCGACACAGACGGCGCCCTCATCCTGAGCCTCATCGCCGAATCGGCGAAAATCTACAAATTCGGAGAAAACGCCGAAGCGGACGAAGCTCTGTTCGACGCAGGCACGGAGTATATCGGGGGACAAAGGCAGAGCGAGTTTCTAAAATAGCCGCTTAGCTCTGCAAAAAAGACGGAGCGCTTCACCGCCGCGCTTAATCGTCGGATACGAAAGCATCAAAAAACCGCCCCGGCCGCAGGTGCGGCGCGGGGCGGTTCCTGTTGGGGTTTACGGCTTGGTTTACTGTTCTCTGAGCACGCCGCCTTCTACGCCGGAGGTGGCGAAGGCGCGGTAGCGGCTGAGGAACGGGCTGTCGGTCGGCTGAACGTGCGGCTGGAATTTCTTGCGGCGTTCGGCGAGGACTTCTTCGGGGACGAGAAGGTCGAGGCGTTTCTCCGGGATGTTGATGGAGATGATGTCGCCCTCTTCGACGAGGCCTATCGGGCCGCCGATCGCGGCTTCGGGCGATACGTGGCCGATGGAGGCTCCGCGCGTCGCGCCGGAGAAGCGTCCGTCGGTGATGAGCGCGACGGTGCTGCCTTTGCCCTGGCCCATTATCGCGGAGGTGGGGCCGAGCATTTCGCGCATGCCGGGGCCGCCCTTCGGTCCTTCGTAGCGGATGACGACGACGTCGCCGTCTTTGATTTCGTTGTTCATTATCGCGGCGCTCGCGGCTTCTTCTCCGTCGAATACGCGCGCGGGGCCTTTATGTACGAGCATTTCGGGCGCTACGGCGGCCTGCTTGACTATCGCGCCGAGCGGGGCGAGGGTGCCTTTGATGAAGGCGAGTCCGCCCTCTTTGTGGTGCGGCTTGTCGAGCGGGCGTATTACTTCGGGGTCGGAGATTTTCGCGTTCGCGACGTTTTCGGCGGTGGTGTGGCCCGTGACGGTGATTGTCTCGCCGTGGATGAGGCCCGCGTCGAGCAGCTCGTGCATGAGGGCCTGGACGCCGCCGGCGCGCCAGAGGTCTTCGATGTGGTGCGCGCCGCCCGGGCTCATGGAGCAGAGGTGCGGCACTTTTTCGCCGATTTCGTTGAAGAGGTCGAGGGACATTTCAAGGCCCGCCGCCCACGCTATCGCGGGGAGGTGGAGCGAGGTATTGGTGGAGCCGCCGAGCGCGAGGTCTACGGCGACGGCGTTGCGGAAGGCGTCCATCGTGAGGATGTCGCGCGGACGGATGTTCTTGTTCACCATGTCCATGACGGCGCGTCCCGCGTCTTTCGCGAGGCGGATGCGTCCCGCGTGTACCGCGGGCACGGTGCCGTTGCCGGGGAGGGCGAGGCCGAGCACTTCCATCATGCAGTTCATCGTGTTGGCGGTGAACATGCCGGAGCAGGAGCCGCAGCCGGGGCAGGCGTTGTCTTCGATTTCCTGGAGGGCCGCGTCGTCTATCTTGCCGGCGGAGCGCATGCCTACGCCTTCAAATACGCTGTTGAGGTCGAGGACTTTGCCTTTGTTCTGTCCCGCCATCATCGGGCCGCCGGATATGACGACAGAGGGCAGGTTGAGCTCGGCGGCGGCCATCGCCATGCCGGGGACTATTTTGTCGCAGTTCGGGACGAGGACGAGTCCGTCGAAGGCGTGCGCGCGCGCCATGACTTCTATGGAGTCCATGATGAGCTCGCGGCTCGCGAGGGAGAATTTCATTCCCTCGTGGTTCATCGCGATTCCGTCGCATACGCCGATGACGGGGAACTCTATCGGGAGTCCGCCAGCGGCGTAGATGCCGGCCTTGACCGCTTCGGTGATGCTGCGCAGGTGGACGTGTCCGGGTATGACCGCGTTATAGGCGTTGGCTATGCCTATCCACGGGCGTTCTATCTCCCAGTCTGTGTAGCCCGCCGCCTTGAGGAGCGAGCGGTGGGGGCTGCGCATGTAGCCTTTTTTCGCTTTGTCGCTGTTCATTTCCACACCTTCTTGAGAAAGTTTTATAACGTGCTTACCATATTATCTATCGAATCGCCGGGATACACCATCGGTAAAACCATCGCTCCCTGCGGAATTCTTACGTCGAGAAGCGCAGGGCCGGGCTCCGCGAGCATTTTTTCTATCGCGGGGCGCAGCTCGCCGGGCGAGGAGACGGAGAAGGCGGGGACGCCCATGCTCTCCGAGAGCGCGACGAAGTCGGGATTGCGCGTGTAGATGGTGTTCGAGTAGCGGCAGTTGTAGAAGAGGTACTGCCACTGGCGGACGTTGCCGAGGCATGCGTTGTTGAGGAGCATTATCTTGACGGGGATGTTGTATCTCGCGCAGGTGTCGAGCTCCTGTATGTTCATCATGAGGCTGCCGTCGCCCGCTACGCAGCAGACGGTCTGTCCCGGGCAGGCGTAGGCCGCGCCTATCGCGGCGGGGAAGCCGAAGCCCATCGTGCCGAGGCCGCCGGAGCTGAGGAAGCGGCGCGGAGCCTCTACCTTGCAGTGCTGGGCCGCCCACATCTGGTTCTGTCCGACTTCGGTCGTGATTATCGCCTTGTGGTCGGTGATTTCGCAGAAGGCCTCGAGCGCCTGCCACGGCGCTATCTCGCCCTCGTAGGAGCTGTGCGGCATCGGCTCTTTGCGGCGGATGTCGGCGAGGGTTTTGTTCCATTCGCTGTGGTCGGCGATTTTTTTGCGCATCGCGCCCATTATCGCTTCGAGCACGCGGCCCGCGTCGCCGATGAGCCAGACGTCGGACTCTACGGTTTTGTCTATTTCGGCGGGGTCGAGGTCTATGTGTATTATCTTCGCGTCGGCGGCGAATCTCTGGCGGTTTCCGGTCGTGCGGTCGCTGAAGCGCGAGCCTATCGCGACGACCACGTCTGCCGCCATGAGCGCGCGGTTCGCGACGGGGTGTCCGTGCATGCCGGCCATACCGAGCGCGAGCCCGCTCGGGTGCGACTCGGGGAAGGCGCCTTTGCCGAGAAGCGTCGTCGTCACGGGTATCTCGTATTTAAGCGCGAATTCGGTGAGCAGCTCCGAGGCTCCGGAGCAGACCACGCCGCCGCCCGCGAATATCACGGGGCGCTCCGCGTGTTCTATCAGCGAGACGGCCTCGTCGAGCCGCGCGACGTTGTAGTTGTTTTCGGGATGATAGCCCATGAAGTCGAGCTGCGTGGAATACTGGTAGTCGCCCGAGGCTTTCTGAACGTCTGCGGGGAAGTCTATGAGCACGGGGCCGGGACGTCCCGACGCCGCGATGTAGAAAGCCTTGTGGACGGTCGACTGTATCGCGTCGACGGAGTGAAGCTGGAAGCTGTGCTTCACAAAGGGCAGGCTCGCGCCTATCATGTCGGCCTCCTGGAAGGCGTCCGTGCCGATGACGGACTGCGCGACCTGGCCCGTTATCGCGACGAGCGGCACTGAGTCGAGGTTCGCCGTCGCTATTCCGGTAAGAAGATTCGTGGCGCCGGGGCCGGATGTCGCGATGCAGACGCCGGGCCTCCCGCCCGCGCGCGCGTAGCCGTCCGCGGCGTGCGCGGCCGCCTGCTCGTGGCGCATCAGAATGTGGTTTAGTTTTGAATCGTAAAGAGCGTCGTATAGATGAATGACAGTTCCGCCCGGGATGCCGAAGAGCGTGCTTACGCCTTCGTCCTCGAGCGCCTTGACCATCATCTGAGCCCCGTTCATTTTCGCCATTGACAGCGCTCCTTTTTGCTTGTCGTCTGTTTTTCGTTACGCGGCGGATATTCCGCGAAGCCGCGCGGACGGGGCGCGCCCGCCCGCACGGAAAGTGCTTTTGATTAGAATCTCGGGATTTCCTTCTGCTCCATCCACGGCATCATCTTGCGGAGTTCCTTGCCGACGGCCTCGTTCGGAGCTTCCTGCGCGGCCTTCGCCCAGACTCTCATGCGCGGGCGTCCGGTCTGGTTCTCGAGTATCCATTCGCGCGCGAAGGTACCGTCCTGTATGTCCTTCAGTATCTGCTTCATCGCCTTGCGCGATTCCTCGCCGATGACCTTCGGGCCGGCGGTCATGTCGCCGAACTTCGCGGTGTCGCTGATGGAGTAGCGCATCCAGCTGATGCCGCCCTCGAAGATCATGTCGACGATGAGCTTCATTTCGTTGATGCACTCGAAGTAGGCCATCTCGGGCTGGTAGCCGGCCTCGACGAGGGTTCTGTAGCCCTGCTGCATGAGCTCGGTGAGTCCGCCGCAGAGTACCGCCTGCTCGCCGAAGAGGTCGGTCTCGGTCTCTTCGCGGAATGTGGTCTCGATGATGCCCGCGCGGCCGCCGCCTATCGCGGAGGCGTAGGCGAGGGCGTAGTCCTTAGCGTGTCCGCTGGCGTCCTGCTGGATGGCGATGAGGCAGGGAACGCCCTTGCCGTCCTTATACATCGAGCGGACGGTGTGGCCCGGGCCCTTCGGCGCGACCATGAAGACGTCGTGCGACGCGGGCGGCACTATCTGGCCGAAGTGGATGGCGAAGCCGTGCGCGAAGAGGAGCTTCGCGTCGGGCTTCATGTTCGGGGCGACCTTCGTCTTGTAGGTGTCGGCCTGGATGTGGTCCGGGATGAGGAACATGATGAAGTCGGCCTTCTTCGCCGCCTCTTCGACCGTGCAGACCTCGAAGCCGTCGGCCTCGGCCTTCGCCTTCGAGCGGCTTCCGTCGTGCAGCCCGATGATGACGGAGGCTCCGCTGTCGCGGAGGTTCTGCGCGTGGGCGTGGCCCTGGCTGCCGTAGCCGAGGATGGCTATCGTCTTGCCGTTCAGGAAGCTGAGATCTGCGTCGCGGTCGTAATAAACCTTTGCCATTTGAAACAACTCCTTAAAAATTTGTTTTTATTTATATCGCAAAGCTGTTAAAGCCCGTGATAACCCTAGTTGGCGAAGCCGGTGCGCGAGAGCGCCACCTGGCCCGAGCCCGCCGTTTCGAGAATGCCGTAGGGCTTGAGCGCCTCGAGGCAGGCCTCAACCTTGCCGCGGTCGCCCGTCACCTCAAGCGTAATCGCGTCCGAGCCGAGGTCCACGACGCGGCAGCGGAAAATCTCCGCCGTCTGGAGGATGTGCGGCCTGCGGTCGACGGGCGCGAGCACCTTCACGAGAGAAAGCCAGCGCTCGACGAAGGGCCCTTCCTTTGTAAGATTGCGCACCTCGACGACCTCGATGAGCTTCATAAGCTGCTTGCGTATCTGCTCGTAAGCGCCCTCCTCGCCCTCGATGATGACGGTGAAGCGTGAAAGCCCCGGCACGTCCGTGCGGCCGACGCTGAGGCTCTCTATGTTGTAGCCGCGGCGGCATATGAGGTTCGCGATACGCATGAGCACACCCGGATTGTCTTCGGATATGATGCTGAAAGTACTCTTCACTCTGAAAACGCCCTTTCTTCCAAATACTTCAAATAATAAAAAAGACCGGAACCCCTCGCGGGCCCCGGTCCGAAATTAACACAGACGCTAAGCGCCGGTCACTTCGGGGGACCCGCTGCTAATAATAACGACGACTACGTTAATAACGTTGGATATAAAGCTATTACCGCGCATCACAGCGCCCTTCCCCTCGTGCCGGATTGAAAGATCAACGCCTTTCATGGCATAGCACATAACATAATAAAAGCAGTTTTTACAAATGTCAACAAGGCGAAATAAAAATCACCGCCGTTTTGCTTAGCGCAGGCGCGCTGTTTTCAGCTTTCGGCACGGATATAAAAAGCAGCGCCGCGCTTCGCTTAATAAAAATTACGTCGTTTACATTGAACTCTTACAAAAGCCCGACGGCGCGCGGCGCGCGCAATTTTACGCAATATAATTGCGTTTCATCGGCGAATAAATATATAATGATAGCGGCTCGCTTATCTTAAAAACATCGGAGGAACGCGCTTTGGATATAGAAAAAACGCTGAAAAACGCGGGGCTGCGCACGACGCGCCAGAGAAGGGTCATACTCGAGCTCCTTCTTGCCTGCTGCTCGCCGCTCTCGCACGCCGAGATACTTTCAAAAATCGAAGAGCACCTCGACCGCGTCACGCTCTACCGAACGCTCGAGACGCTGCGCAAGGCAGGCATCGTCCACCAGGTGCAGGGCATCGACGGCGTGTGGCGCTTCTGCGCGCACGGCGAAGGCGCGGACGGATGCCCCGGCGACCATCCGCACTTCCTCTGCCTCGAATGCGGACGCATGTTCTGCCTCGCGGACCAGAAGATGCCGCGCGTAAAGGTCCCCGCGGGCGTCGAAGTCGAGGGCAAGCAGTTCGTAGTCTACGGACGGTGCGCCGAATGCGCCGTGCAGAAAAAAACCGGCAGGGAGGAATAACGCAGCAATGAAGATAACGCAGATTCCGCTGGAGCAGGCCGTCGGGCTTCCGCTCGCGCACGACCTGACGCAGATAGACGCGAAGAACCGCAAAAAATCGGCGCGCTTCAAAAAAGGCCAGATAATCACCGAGGCGGACCTCGAGACGCTGCGCAGCATGGGGCGCGAAAACCTCTCCGTCATGGAGCTCTCGCCCGGCGACGTACACGAGGACGACGCGGCGATGCAGCTCGGCGAGGCGCTCTGCGGCGAGAACCTCCGCGTCACGCCGCCCGCCGAGGGACGCTGCAACCTCGTCGCCGAAACGTCGGGAATGCTCTGCTACCTCGCGGAGACGGTCAACCGCGTCAACCAGGACCCCGACTGGGTTCTCTCCGCGCTCGCGCCGAACCGTCCCGTGCTCAAGGGCCAGGTCGTCGCTGGCTTCCGCATCCGCCCGCTCGTGCTCGAGGACTACCGCGTAGAGCGCGCCGTCGCCGTCGTGCGCGGCAGCAAGCCCTTCGCCGTGCTGCCCTTCCGCCCGCTCCGCGTCGGCCTCGTCACGACAGGCAAGGAAATCGTCGACCGCCGCGTGGAGGACGCCTTCCGCCCGAAGCTGCTCGAAAAGCTCGAACGCCTCGGCGGCGGCACGCTCATGGGGCAGCGCTTCTGCACCGACTCGCTCGAGCTTATAAGCGAGGCGATAGGCGCATTTCTCGACGAAGACGCCGACGTGATAATCTGCACCGGCGGCATGAGCGTCGACGCCGACGACAAGACCCCAGGCGCGATACGCTCCCGCTGCCGCCGCATAGCCTTCCAGGGCACGCCCGCGCTCCCCGGCGCGATGCTCATGCTCGGCTGGGCGAAATCGCCGAAGGACGGACGCGACGTCGCCGTCATAGGCGCGCCCGCCTGCGTCGCCTTCGACGACCGCACCGCGCTCGACAAGCTGCTGCCCTTCATATTCGCGGGAATAGAGCCCGGCGACCTCGTCCGCCGCTGGGGCGTCGGCGGCCTCTGCGAGCACTGCGCCGTCTGCCACTACCCGGCCTGCTCGTTCGCGGCGGGAAGTTAAACGAACGGAGGCGCGTGACATGAACGCAGAGCTTCTGAACAAAATCAACCAGGAGGTGCAGAACGGCGGCTTCGGCGCTATATGCACCGTCATAGACGAAAGCGGCTCCACGCCGCGCAGCCGAGGCGCGTCGATGTGGGTGCGCCCCGACGGCACAATCGCGGGAACGATAGGCGGCGGCCTCATCGAATACGAAGCGATACAGCAGGCGCTCGGGCTCATGAAAAGCGGCGAAGCCTCGCGCCTCTGGCACAAAAGCCTCACCGCGGCCGACGGCATGGTCTGCGGCGGAAAAGCAAGCGTATTCATCGAAGTCGTAGGCCTCGGCGACGAGCTTGTAATCTTCGGCGCGGGCCACGTCGGGCGCGCAATGGCGGAACTCGGAGCCTTCGCGGGCTTCCGCGTCACCGTATGGGACGAACGCCCAGAATTCGCAAACGACGAGCGCATCCCGTGGGCGCGGAACATCGTCTGCCCGATAGAAAAAGTTTACGAAAACGGCCTGAGCCTCCACAGCCGCAGCTACGTCGTCATAATGACGCGCGGACACGCGCTAGACGCGGAAGCGGTCCGCGTCACGGAAGGCATGCCGGGCGCGTACTACGGCATGATCGGCTCGCGCAGCAAAATCGCCGCCGTGCGCGCCAAACTGCTTGCGGAAGGCGTCTCCGCCGCGCACCTCGACCGCATCTACCAGCCCATCGGCCTCCCCATAAAAGCCGAAACCCCGAACGAAATAGCCGTCTCCATAATGTCCGAGATAATAGCCGTAAAATACGGTGCGGACGTGAAAAGGCTGCGCGGCGAGACCGCGGCGCGGTAGCGGAAATTTTTCAAAACAATCGAAAACCCCCGAGGCGAGGAATTTTTCCATCCGCTTCGGGGGTTTTTATATCCTGAGATTTTTACGCCGTGCAGAGCGCTAAAGGAGCGCCGCCTCCGGCAGGGACGAGAAGACATCGCCCACGAAGCATGCCGTTTCCTCATGGTCTTCGCTGATAAGCCAATTATATTTTTTAGAGACGACATAGAAATCGCATACGGGGGTTTCGTAAAGGATTTTAACGAGCTCCGGCAGATACGCCTCATAAAGCCAGTACTTCGGCTCAAAGGCGAGGCTGTCCTCAAAGAGCGCGTAGACCGGCTTATCGGGCTCGGGCACAATATTCGGAAGCGCGAGATACCAGCCGGGACTGCGGCTCACGTCAAGAAAGCGGCGCTCGAAGCGCGGCGAGAAGCGCCGTTCTATGTTGGCCCAGTGGATTGGGCCGCCGTCTATGACGAATGTTCTCTCTATCTGTTTTATAATCGCGGCATATTTCTGCTTCGACACCTCAAAAAAGCGCGCGCGGTTCAGGCAGAGTTCTTTTACAGCTTCTTCAACCGCGCCGCGCGTGCCGGAAGCCCCAGCCATTTCTACACCACGCAGCCCGCTATCGTGATGTAGTGGCAGAGCGAGCCGCCCATTACAAAGAGGTGGAAAAGCTCGTGCGGGCCGAACCAGCGGAATTTGAGGCGCGGGCGTTCGAGCGCGAAGACGACGGCCCCCGCGGTGTAGAGCAGGCCGCCCGCGACGAGCCACGCCATCTCCGCGGCGGACATAGCGCGCCACAGCGGCACGATGAAGAAGGCCGCGAGCCAGCCCATCGCTATGTAAATCGCGCACGAAAGCCACACCGGCGCGTCCATCCAGAAAATCTTTACGAGAAACCCCGCCGCCGCAACGCCCCATACGAGCGCTAGCATCACGTACCCAGCTGGCCAGCCAAGCCGCAGGACGCAGACGGGCGTGTAAGTCCCCGCGATGAGCAGGAAAATCGCCATGTGGTCGAGCCGCTGCATGAAGGCCGCCGCGCGCGCGTGAACGGCGCAGCACCAGTGATAGAGCGAGCTCGTGCAGTAAAGCAGCACCATGCTCGCGCCGAATACGGCGACCGAGACGATAGCTCCGATCCCTTCGCCGCGGCTCCAGGCGTCGTAGGCGAGCTTCGCAAGCCCGACGGCCGCGAGCAGCGCCCCCGCAAGGTGCGTCATCGAGCTCGTTATTTCGCGTTTGTCTTTCGGCGGTTTTTCCGTATATTTCGTCAAAATCAGACCCTTCGCTCCAATATACGAAAATATTATAACGCCGCGCGAGCGCCCGCGCGGCGATGAAAACGCGGAAAATCTTCCGTGATGCGGGATACAAAAAAGCGCGGTGGGCTTGAATCCCCCGCGCTCCTGCGCTTTCAGTTAAGCTTCGGTTTCGGCCGGCGTTTTTTCGCCGAGAACCGCGGCGGCTCGGCAGAGCAGCGCCGCGCCTGTTTTCAGCGCCTCTTCGTCAATGTCGAATTTCGGGTTGTGCATCATGTGGGTGAAGCCTTTTTCTTCGTTGCGCGCGCCTATCCAGACGAAGGCGGCGGGCTTGACTTCCGAGAAAAAGGCGAAGTCCTCCGCGCCCATGTTGGAGCTGCGCAGCCGGATTATATTTTCGGCTCC